>PITV01000064.1 GCA_017577285.1 Clostridiales bacterium | reverse complement strand
GTGTACAAGGAGGTATGAAAAATGAAAAACTGGAAAAAGTATCTTGCTGAATTTATCGGCACATTCGTGCTGGTGCTGTTTGCCTGCGGCGTTGCCGGGCAGACCTGCGGTGCCGCCAACGAGGGTTGTGGCTATCTGGTGACCGCTCTGGCTTTCGGTCTGGTGATCGTCGCCATGGCCTACTCCATCGGAAATGTTTCCGGATGCCATATCAATCCCGCCGTATCCATCGCGATGCTGCTCAACAAGAAAATGAGCATCAAGGATTTCATCGGCTATATCATTGCCCAGTTCCTGGGCGCTTTCGCCGGTGCCGCTGTGCTGTATGCCGTTGTCGGGGATGCCGCGAAGCTGGGTACAAATGCCCTTTATAACGGTGACTGGGCGATGTCCTTCATCATTGAAGTGCTGCTCACCTTCGTGTTCGTCATCGCTATCATCGGTGTTACTTCCAAGAAGGAATACGGCAGTGTGGCCGGTCTTGTGATCGGCGGCGCGCTGGTGCTGGTTCATCTGCTGGGGATCAGCTTCACCGGCACCTCTGTGAACCCTGCCCGCAGCTTCGGTCCCGCTCTGATGGCCCTGATCGCCGGTCAGAAGGATGCCTTCTGCTGCATATGGGTATTCATCCTGGCGCCGCTGGTCGGCGGTGTGCTGGCTGCTCTGGTATACGCGCTGATCAACAATCAGAAGGAAGAACTGAAGTAATTATCAGATCCTCCGCATACAAAAGCCGTTCCTCAGAAGAGGGACGGCTTTTGTGATGCGCTTTTTTGCAATGATTATAATAATACAGATTCTCAAACAGTTGTGATAACTGTCTGTATGAACGGAACAATAACTTCTGTGCTTGAAACAGAATACATCTGTACAGATAAAGGAAACTGAAAGACAGCTTCTTCAGGAGAACTGGGCGTCATACAGCTCTCTGTAGAAACCGTTCATGTTCATCAGCTGCTCATGCGTTCCGCGTTCCACCACATCCCCGTCCCTGACCACGAGGATCAGATCGGCATTGCGGATGGTCGACAGACGGTGGGCGACTACGAAGCAGGTCTTGTTCCGCATCAGTTCCCGCATGGCTTTCTGGATACGCACTTCTGTACGGGTATCCACGTTGCTGGTGGCCTCATCCAGAATGAGCATATTGGCATCCACCAGCATGGCCCGGGCAATGGTCAGCAGCTGTTTCTGGCCCTTTGAGATATTCGTTCCGTCATCGGTGATCACGGTATCATAGCCGTCTTTCAGGCTCATGATGAAGGTGTGGATATGAGCGGCCTTTGCCGCGTCTTCCACCTGCTGCCGTGTGGCATCCGGGCGGGCATAGGCGATGTTGTCGTAGATCGTTCCGCTGAAGAGCCAGGTATCCTGCAGGACCATGGAATAGGCCTTCCGCAAGGACGCACGGGTGAGATCGTAGGCATTCATGCCGTCCATCAGGATCTTTCCGCTGTTCACATCATAAAACCGCATCAGCAGATTGATCAGCGTCGTTTTTCCGGCGCCGGTAGGGCCGACGATGGCGATGAGCTTTCCGGAGCCGGCTGTGAAGGACAGATCCTTCAGAACGGTCTTATCCTTCTCATAGCCGAAGGAAACATGCTGCATCTCCACATCGCCTTTGGGATCGGAGAGGATGATCGCGTCCACGCTGTCGGCAGGCTCCACCGGTTCATCCAGCAGCTGGAACACACGGTCGGCGGCGGCGATGGCGCTCTGCAGCTCGCCGTAGATATCGGCGATCTCACGGATGGGGCCGGAGAACTTGCGGCTGTACTGAACGAAGCTGGAGATGTTGCCCAGGGTGATGCCGCCGTTCATGTACATGAGGGCGCTGAACACACTGATGAGGGAGAGGGTGATATTGTTGATCAGGTTGACAGAGGGGCCCATGGTGCTGGAATAATACTCGCTCCTGTAATAACTGTCGCACACTTCCTCATTGAGCTCATCCAGTTTTCCAATGGTGTAATCTTCACGCCGGTAGGCTTTCAGGGTTTTCAGGCCGGATATGCGTTCCTCCGCGAAATCATTCAGTTCACCCATCTTTTTGCTGCGTTTCCGGAACAGCGGCTGAGTTTTGCGGGTGATGAGCGTGGTGAGCAGGATCGACAGCGGAATGATCACAAGGAAGATCACTGTCAGTTTGGGACTGATGGTCAGCATCATGATGAAACTGCCGGTAAGAGAGATGAGGCTGGCCAGTACATTCACGATATCGGAGGAAAGGGAGGTGTTGATGGTATCGGTATCGTAGAATATGCGGCTGATGAGATCGCCGATGGCGTTGTGATCCACAAAACCGACCGGCATATCGCTGAGACGGTTGAACAGGTCTTCACGCATCCGCATGGTGACCCGGCGGCTGATCCGCACCATCAGCAACTGCAGTACATAGTTCAGGGCGGAGGAGAGCAGATATGCCCCGAGCATCAGCAGCACCAGCCTGCCGACAGCGGCGAAATCGACACCGGAGCCTGCATTCTCCGTGCCTTCACCGGCAATGATATCCACGGCGTCGCCTGCCAGACGGGGGCCGACGAGCGCCAGCGTGTTGGCGGTGACGGTGAGGATGAGAGCCAGGAGGAGCAGCCACTTGAACTGCATCATATACTTCAGCAGCCGCAGGACGGTCGCTTTTTTGTTGACCGGGCGGGTGGCCTTGCCGGAGCGGTGGCCGGGCGCGTCACTTCTGGGCGGCATCGTATTCACCTCCCAGCTGCAGCTGCGCGATCTCGCGATACAGATCGCAGCTCTTCATCAGTTCCTCATGTGTGCCGAGACCGCATACATCACCGTCATCCATGACCAGGATCTGGTCACAGTGCATGACGGCGCTGATGCGCTGGGCGATGAGGATGGTGGTCGTATCCGCGTGATGTTCCGTCAGGGCTTTGCGCAGATTTGCCTCCGTCTTGAAATCCAGCGCGCTGGACGCGTCATCCAGAATAAGGATATCAGGGTGACCGCTGAGGGCGCGGGACAGCAGCATCCGCTGCATCTGCCCGCCGGAAAGGTTCTGTCCGCGGCTCGCAATATCGGCATCCAGCCCGCCTTTTTCCGTCAGGAAGTCCCAGGCCTGAGCGTCCCGTGCGCCCTGTATCATTTCATCATCCGTCAGGCCGCGGCCGAGGGAAATGTTTTCACCGGCGGCGCCGTGGAAGACCGCGTCATTCTGAAACACCACACCGAACATATCCCGCAGGGTATCCAGCGGGATGTTCCTGATATCATTTCCCCAGATGGAAATGCTGCCTTCATCCGTGTCATACAGCCGCAGCAGCAGTTTGATCACGGTGCTTTTTCCGGCACCGGTGGGGCCGAGGATCCCCAGTTTCTGCCCCTTCATCAGACAGAAGGAAACATCGCGAACATTCGGCGCGCGCTTGTTATAGGAAAATGTCACATGATCAAAGCAGATGTGGGGGAGCTTCTGCTCAAAGGCGCAGGCTGCGGCGGGGGAGGATTCCTCTTCACCCTGCATGACCTCATCGATGCGGTTGGCACTGGCCACAGCCTTGGAATACATGGTGATGACGCGGGTGATGGTCAGCATCGCGTTGAGGATGAGCGTGAAATACTGAAGGAAAGCGATGATCCTGGCGGGCTCCGTCAGATCGCTGTCCACCCGGCGGGCGCCCACCCAGATGACCAGTACCAGACCCATATTGAGCAGGAACTGCATGGTGGGGCTGTTTATCGCCATCATGGAAGCGGCTTTTGTCTCGCTGGAGGCAACGGCGGAATTGATGCCGGAAAACCGCTTCTTTTCGTCTTCAGTTTTGCTGAGGGCTTTGATGATGCGGATGCCGCTGAGGTTCTCCCTTACGATGCGGATCAGCTTGTCCACATTGTTCTGAACGGTGTTATACAGGGGGATGCCCTTTTTTGATATGAACCATACGCCGAGCCCCATGAACGGAAGCAGGATCAGCAGCAGAGAGGAGAGGACGCTGTCCTGGATCATAGTGATGATGATGCCGCCGATCACAAGGATGGGAGCCCTGAAACCGATGCGCTGCATCATGCCCGTCATGCGGTATACATAATAGGTATCAGTTGTCATGCGTGAAATGAGGGAGGGGGTGGTGAACCGGTCGATCTCACGGCTGGTAAGACGGCAGATCTTGGCGAAAAGATCATGCCGCAGATCGCGGGTGCTGTCTCTTGCCACAGATGCGGCAGAGCGGTTTGCCAGTATGTTGAACAGCATGGCGAGAAAACTGCACACGAGCATAACGCCGCCCCAGATATATACGATACCGGCCCCTTCCGCTCTGGCCCGGGGGACGATCGCTGTCAGTATATAGGTGAGCAGCCACGGAAGGAACAGTTCAATGACCGTTCCTGTGAATTTCATGACCATACCGCCCGCGATCCTTTTCATGAACGGACGGATGTAGCGCAAGATCAGCTTCACGGTATACCTCCCTTTTACTCCTGTATTGTAAACAAACCCGCGCCGTATTGCAACGGATATACCGATTTTGTGCAGCGAATTTGAAAACAGTGACACAGAAGGATGATCCTGCAGGTACTGATATAAATCCTGCATGCAGAATCGTCCAATTTGCGTGCAGGAAATGCATATAATGCGGTATGACATATTAAAACACCGCATATTATGCCCAAAATTGGCAAGAAATACGCTGTGAGACGGCTTTCCAAGTACAATATTTATACATACTTGTTTGCTGATGTAACAAAGTCAATCAATTGTTGTCCATATTTTGCGGATAAGAGGCGGCTATGCAGGTAAAAATTGCGCAAAACGTGCGAAATCGTTTACATTTTTGAAAGCGCAATATTTGATAGGTACATTGGCAATGTGTGAGAAAAAAATACCAAATGTTGCATTGATTCATATGTGATATTAGGTCATAATAGTACCAACAGGCACAAGTGCCGAATTTTTAAGGAGGAGAAAACTATGAAAAAGACTCTGGCTCTGCTTCTGGCTGTCGCCATGATGCTGGCTCTGGTCCCCGCCGTTCTGGCTGAAGATCTGGAACCCATCACCGTCACTGTCTTCCGCGGCGATCCCGGTGATCAGCCTACCGAAGATAACAAGATCTACAAACTGATCGAAGAAGAATTCGGAATTAAGTTCGAATTCGAATTCCTCGCCGGTGACCTGGATGAAACTCTGGGTCTGAAGATCGCTGGCGGCGTCTATCCCGATCTGTTTGACGGCGGCAACAGCGCTGAAATGCTGGAGAATGCCGATGTGCTCATCGACATGCTGCCCTACATCAGCGAAGAAAAGACCCCCAACCTCTACAAGCACATCTACACCGAAAACCGTATTGCCCAGCTGCTGGACGATGATGGCCATCTGCACATCATCCCCAACTACGGCATCAACTACAACGGCCAGGTGCAGAACGCTCCCTCCGGCCCCCAGTTCTTCCTGCAGAAGCAGGTCATTGAATTCAATGACTATGTGGTTCCCACCACTCTGAATGAATACTTCGACCTGATCGAGCGCTTCATCGCTGCGAATCCCGTCAACGCTGATGGCACCCCCTACACCGGATTTGCCATCCTGTGCGAAGACTGGCGTCACTTCTGCCTGATCAACCCCGTACAGCATCTGATGGGCCGCCCCAATGATGGCGAAGTCATCGTTGATGTTAACACCGATGCTTACACCACCACCACCTTCATCAACCAGCCCTATGCCAAGGACTACTACAAGAAGCTGAACGAAGAATTCAACAAGGGCATCATCAGCAGAGATACCTTTGTTATGAACTATGACCAGTACATCGCCGCTCTGTCCAACGGCACTGTTCTGGGTATGTTCGACCAGGCTTGGGACTTCGGCGGAGCCACTGCTGCTCTGAACGATGCCGGCATGTATGCCAACACCTTCATCGGTATGCCCCTCGTATACGACGAGAGCTACGGCTACGGCGTCATCGAAGAGCACTATGTGAATGGTACTGTTATGAACAAGGACCGCGGCTTCGGTATCTCCGTGACCTGCGAAGATCCTGAGCGTATGATCATGTTCTTCGAAGAACTGCTGTCTGACCGCTGGCAGATCATCCTCCAGTGGGGTATCGAAGGCGAAGATTACTACGTAGAGAACGGCCGTTTCCTCATGACCGACGAACAGTATGCCAACCTGAACAACTCCGAATGGAAGCGCGCCAACAAGGCCAACACCATTTGGGAATCCTGCCCCAAGAAGCAGGGCCTCATGGATGACGGCAACGCCTGGGCTCCCGGCGATCAGGCTGAAATCTACTTCGGTCAGATGAACGCTTATGACATCGACTTCTATGCCAAGCTCGGTGTGCGCGTACCTGGCGACCTCTTCGACATGACTCTGGAACTGGCTCCTTACGGCGAAGCCTGGCAGATCGACAAGACCCCCATCGAGATCGACTACGAAGACTTCAACAACATCCAGGACAAGAGACTGCCCGAACTGATCATGGCTGCTCCCGCTGACTTCGATGCTCTGTGGGATGCTTTCGTGGAAGAGATCAACCCCAGCTGCGAAGTTTACTCTGCTTTCATGCAGGCTGAAGTTCTGAAGCTCGTTGAACAGGCCCTCGGCAACTAATTAATCCTTAGCGTCATGGGGAGAGAGTTGTCTCTCCCCATGACTTTTTGGAAAGGGGTTCAAGAATCATGACCGTTAACGCGAGAATACTGCCAAAGAGGAAGAAAAGTCTCTGGAATATCATCGTACAGCAGAAGTGGCTGATCATCATGTCAGTCCCTGTTTTGCTGTATGTTCTGCTGTTCAACTACGCGCCTATGTGGGGCTGGATCACCGCGTTCCAGGATTACAAGCCCAAGGATGGTCTGATGAACAGCGACTGGGTCGGCATCAAGAATTTCTCCTGGCTGTTCAGCCGTCCCGAATTCCTCGATGTATTGCGCAATACATTGGCCATGAGTATCATCAACCTTGTATTCGGTACTGTGTCGGCTATCGTTCTGGCTGTGCTGCTGAACGAAGTTACCAAGACCGGGTTCAAGCGCGTGGTGCAGACTGTTACCTACCTTCCTCACTTCCTGAGCATGGTCATCGTTGTGAGCATGGCGCAGAACATCTTCTCGAGCAACGGTGTTATCAATGACTTTATCGGCAAGATACAGGATCTGCTCATCAAGATCGGCCTTATGGAGAATAAGCCGATGCCTGTGTTCTGGCTTGGTGAGAAAAAGATCTTCTGGTGGCTCCAGGGCGTCATCAATGTATGGAAAGAAGTCGGCTGGGGCACCATCATCTACATTTCCGCAATGACAAGTATCGACCCCTGCCTGTATGAAGCCGCTTCCATCGACGGTGCAGGCAGATTCAAGCGCATCCTTCATGTGACACTGCCCGGCATCAAGTCCACCTTCGTGATCCTGCTGATCATGAACATCGGACATCTGCTGGAAGCCGGGTTCGAGATCCAGTACCTGATGGAAAACAGTCAGGTCCAGGATTATTCCAGAACGATCGACGTGTTCGTTATGCACTACGGCATTTCAAAGATGCAGTACGGCATAGCAAGTGCCGCCGGTATGTTCAAGAGCGTCGTCGCCATTATCCTGCTGTTTGGAGCCAACTTCATTGCCAGCAAGCTTGGCGAAGACTCACTGATTTAAGGGGGAGGGATGTCCTGTGACAGCGATTTCTGTTAAGCCTAAGAGAAAATCAAAGAAAAGGGATCTGGCTTTCCCCATTGTAAATACGATCATTCTCTGCCTGATCATGATCATTACACTGTATCCTGTTATCAATACCATCGCGTATTCGCTGGATGACGGATATGACGCTCTGCGCGGCGGTATCACCGTATATCCGCGCAAACTGAGCTTTGAAGCATATTCCAATATGCTGAAGGATCCGGCTATCTATCAGGCAGCTCATATATCCGGAAGCAAGACGATCATCATTACTCTGCTCAACCTGTTCTTCACTTCCATGCTGGCGTTCGCGCTCAGCCGCCGTGAGTATATTTTCCGCAAATTCATCACCACCGTGCTGGTGCTGACCATGTATGTCAACGCCGGTCTGATCCCCAACTACCTGCTGATTCAGAACGTGCTGAAACTGGGCAACTCCTACGCGGTGTACATCATACCGTCCATGTTCTCCTGCTTCAACATGATCGTGATCCGCACCTACATCTGCGGTCTGCCGGAAGCCCTTGTGGAATCCGCCCGCATCGACGGTGCCAGCGACATCACCGCGTTCTTCAAGATCATCCTGCCTCTGTGCCTTCCCGTGCTTGCGACCGTGGCCCTCTTCGTGGCTGTCGGAAGCTGGAACAGCTGGTTCGATACCAAACTGTACAACGGCGGCAAGAAGGATCTGCACTCTTTGCAGTATCTGCTGAACATGAAACTGGCGACCACCAACAACAGCTCCAATGCTGCCCAGACCTCTGTTGACGCTCTGGCGAGCCAGGCCCAGTCCAAGACCACGCCTATTACAGTCCGCTGTGCTATCACGGTCGTTTCCGCAGCTCCCATTTTGATCATTTACCCCTTCCTGCAGCGTTACTTCGTAACTGGTATGGCTCTGGGCAGTGTGAAAGGATAAGTCATGGCAAGCAAAGCTCGTGCCGATGCAAATGAGAATAAGCGCTTTCCGGATGGCTTCCGCATCCTTCAGGGTGAGAGAGAGTATATCACATATCCGGAAAGATCGTCTGTGCGCGTATGGCCCTCCGGCGATGCGTACTATTACGGCGGCCATTGGCACAGCGCTGTTGAGATCCTGCTCTGCACGAAAGGCGAGATCATCTACGAAACACAGACCCGCGGTTATCATGTGACGGAAGGACAGATCCTGATCCTGCCGCCCGATCAGTATCACGCGATGACCATCCTGGAAAACAGCTACCGTTATCTGTTCCTGTTTGAACCGGATGTGCTCAACACCATGCGCGATATGCCCCTGCTGAACGAACTGTTCGCTTCGCCGCTGTATCTTTCTGAGGATCCTGAACTGCAGAAACAGGCGGCCGAGATCCTGCTGAAGGTGGCGGACTGCTATCAGGCCCGCGAACAGATGTGGAATATGCGCTGCAACGCCTATTTCATGGAACTGTTTGTACTGATCTGCAACCACATGACCAATACCAGCAAGCTGAAGAAGAGCGAGACCAGCACAGCGGTGGATCCTGAACTGATGAACACTGTGCTGACCTATATCACCCAGAATTACCGCGAGGATATCACGCTGGAGAAGGTCGCCGATTTTACCGGTTTCTCCAAGTTCTACTTCTCCCGCATGTTCAATTCCTATACCGGCTGCTCCTTTATCGATTACCTCAATCACAAGCGCATCTCTGTGGCGGATTACCTGCTGGTGCATACCAACAAGCCCGTCACGGAGGTCTCCACAGAATCCGGTTTCGGAAGCATCGCCACATTCAACCGGGTGTTCAAGAGCATCCACGGCTGCTCGCCGACAAGGTTCCGCAAGATATACGGGGAATACTGAAAAACGGCGATTGAACTGTATATGCCCCTTAACTGATAAGATATCGTGTAACGTCTGCCTGAAAACGGCAGACGTTTTTGTGTGCGGGCAGCAGGTGTATACAATGCCGCGGAAGGTAGACAACGACGGCGTCAAGTGATATAATACCTGCAAATGATCCCGAAGGAGGATATGAATATGCCGACTGAGAGCTACGCGGGAAAAATACAGAGAAAACTGATCAAAAAGCAGCGTATCATAGAAGCGGCTTCGGGCCGCAAAAAAGCGGATCTGGTGCTGAAGAACGCCACCTATGTGAATGTCTTTTCCAATGAACTGTGCAGGGGAGATATCGCCTGCGCGGAGGGGCTGATCGTCGGCATCGGCGAGTATTCGGGCGAGAGGGAGATCGATGTTTCCGGAAAGATCGTATGCCCCGGCTTTATCGATGCCCATATCCATCTGGAAAGCTCGCTGGTGGCGCCCAATGAGTTTGTGAAGGCTGTGCTTCCTCACGGAACGACCTGCGTCATCACCGACCCTCACGAGATCACCAATGTGATGGGAACGGACGGCATCGACTACATGCTGCAGGCCACTGAGGATCTGCCGGTGGATGTCATGTTCATGCTGCCCAGCTGTGTGCCCGCCACTCCTATGGATGAGGCCGGCGCGAATCTGGACTGGCATGCCATCGACAGTTATTTCACCCATCCCCGGGTACTTGGCCTCGCCGAAATGATGAATGCCTACGGCATCACGCATAACGACCCGGAACCGGTCTCCAAGATCATCGCTTCCCAGGCGCATCACAAGAAGATCGACGGTCACGCCCCCGGCCTGCAGGGCAGGGAGCTGGATGCCTATGTCGCTGCCGGCGTGTATTCCGACCACGAGTGCAGTGATATGGAGGACGCTCTCAGAAAACTGCGTATCGGCCAGTTCGTCATGATCCGCGAGGGTACGGCCGCCCGCAATCTGGAAGCGCTGGCGCCCCTCCTGTGCGAACAGTATGCTTCCCGCTGCATGTTCTGCACGGATGACAAGCATCCCAGCGATCTTCTCGAGAAGGGACATATCGACTATATCATCCGCAGGGCGATCCGCGAGTTCGGCGTTGATCCCATCCTCGCGGTCAAGGTGGCTGCTCACTATGCGGCGAGATACTTCCTGCTGAATAACCGCGGCGCCATCGCGCCCGGATATCTGGCGGATCTGGTGGTCATCGACAACTTTGAGGATTTCAACATCGAGCAGGTGTACAAGCGCTCTGTCCTGATGGCGCAGAACGGTGTCATGGCCGATGTGCCGAAGCCGGAAATGGATGAATATCTGAAGCTGAGGGCACGCGACACCTTCCATGTTAAAACTCTTACCGCCGCTGATTTCGAGGACAGGCGGAACAGGGGCGTCATCGGCATGGTGAACGGCGAGATCATCACCACGGATAACGGCTATGCCAATCAGCCGGATGTGGAGAAGGATATCCTGAAGATCGCTGTGGTGGAACGCCACAAGAACACCGGGCATATCGGCCTGGGATATATTCAGGGCTACGGCCTGAAGGAGGGCGCTGTCGCCACCAGCATCTCTCATGACAGCCACAATATCATCGTGGTGGGCACTAACGCGGAAGACATGGCGTTTGCCGTGAACCGTATCACGCAGAACAAGGGCGGCATCGTAGTGGTGAAGGACGGGGAAGTGACCGCTGAGGTGGTGCTGGAGATCGCCGGACTTATGAGTGACAGCCGTCTGGAGGATGTGAACGAGCATTTGGAGAACGCGAAGAAAGTGGCGATCGAACAGGGCGTGCAGAAGGATATCGATCCGTTCATGACGCTCAGTTTCATGTCACTGCCCGTGATCCCCACGCTCCGTCTGACAACGCGCGGCGTCATCGATGTGAATACCCAGCAGTATCTGTAAGTCTTCATTTGAAAATATACGGTATAAAGCAAAACAGTACAGCAAACGCCTCCGGAATGATCCGGAGGCGTTTGCGTGTTTCTGTATGATCACAAGGGAATGAATACGGTTTACTGCGCCTTGCCTGACGGCTTTTTCTTTCTGCAGGTCAGCAGCAGTCCTGTCAGCATCAGCACAGGGAAAATGACGGAGCACAGGATGCCAGTGCTCAGATGATCCGCGCCGCCGGAGATGAAACCGGCAAGGGTGGGCCCCAGACTGCAACCCACATCCCCGAACAGAGCCAGGATGGCATACATGCCTGTGCCGCCGGTCGGGAACTGACGCCCTGCCAGTGAGAGGGAGCCGGGCCAGAAGATACCGACGGAGAAACCGCAGATGCCGCAGCCGATGAGGCTGAGCAGCGGGACGGGGGAGAGGGAGATGAGCAGATAGGAGAATATGCACAGCAGACTGCTGAAGATCATGGTCTTTGTCAGATCCATCCTGTCGCCTTTTTTGCCGTAGATGGCCCGGGCGGTGCCCATCAGAACGGCGAACAGCATGGGCCCCATCAGATCGCCCAGCGTCTTGCTGACATTCAGACCTTTTTCGGCGAAGGTGCTGGCCCACTGGCTCACGGCCTGCTCGGAGGCTCCGGCACAGGTCATCAGCAGGGGAAGCAGGAGGAACACGGGATTTGCAAACAGGCGTATGACACCGCGG
>PITV01000063.1 GCA_017577285.1 Clostridiales bacterium | reverse complement strand
GAACTGATCGCGGTACCACTTGAGGGAGAGACCGGCGCTCAGGGTGCAGCTCATGACCACGTATTCGCCGGGAACGGCGGCGCAGAAGGAGTGCACGCGGCCGGCGGGGTCGATCTGAACGGACTTGGAGTGGGCGAATACCACGCCGCTGGTGCCGATGGTGACGAAGGCCTTGCCGGGCACCACAACGCCGGTACCTACGGCGGCAGCCATGTTGTCGCCGGCGCCGGCAGCCACGATGGTGCCTTCCCTGAGGCCGGTGGCCTCGGCGGCTTCCTTCGTGATGCGGCCCGCGATATCGCTGCTTTCAAGCAGGGGAGGAAGCAGGGCGGGATCGATGTCCAGCTTGTCCAGGATCTCTTTGCTCCAGCAGCGGTTCGGCACATCCAGCAGGTTGGTGCCGCTGGCATCGCTCATTTCGCAGTAATATTCGCCGGTCAGCTTGAAGCGCACATAATCCTTGGGCAGCATGGCGTGCTTCGCTTTGGCGAAGATCTCGGGCTCATGTCTGCGGACCCACAGGATCTTTCCGGCGGTGAAACCGGTGAGGGCGGGGTTGGCGGAGATCTCGATCAGACGCGCCTTGCCCACCTTTTCGGTGATCTCGCTGCATTCTTCCTGCGTGCGGCCGTCGCACCAGATGATGCTCTTGCGCAGCACCCTGTCATTTTCATCGGTCAGCACCAGTCCGTGCATCTGACCGGAGAAGCTGATGCCCTTGATATCGGCGGCATCCACACCGCTCTTGCTCAATACGGCCTTGATGGTATCCCTCGCGGCACGCCACCAGTCATCAGCGTCCTGCTCCGCCCAGCCGTTCTGCGGCTGATAAAGAGGATATTCGATGGTCTCGCCGGCGATGGCTTTGCCGGTTTTGTCAAACAGTACGGTCTTGGTACCGGAAGTACCCAGGTCTACCCCCAGAAGGTATTCCATCTTCAGATACGCCTCCTTGTTGATTTTTGCCTTTGATATGCCGGATCACAGGGTAAAAAATATCCAAAATTAACCGAATACATCATACACGCTTTGACCGTTCCTGTCAAGACCGCGTACAATTCAAAGACGGACAAAAACCGCTCATTTTATGCGCTCGGACGCCCTGCCTTCCCGCCGTCCGGCGGCGGGTCTTACGCACTGCAAAATGTGGAGCGGGGTGTTTTCATTGCGGAGAAAACATGGTATACTTGTAGATACGGGCGGACGGGAGCGCGGCGGCGCGCCCCGCATCTGCGGAAGCGAACGCGGAGGTTTCTGTGAGATACAAGTGTCTGGTACTGGATCACGATGATACGGTGACCGATTCCACCGCCAAGGTGCATTATCCCGCCTTTCTGGTGGCACTGGATGAACTGCGCCCCGGGGTCACCATGAGCCTGCGCGAGTATTTCATGTTCAACTTTGATCCGGGCTTTCTGGAATACTGCACGGATGTGCTTCACATGACCGATGAGGAAATGGAACGGGAGTATGTGATCTGGGATACCTATGTGCAGTCGCATATCCCGGAGGTGTTTCCCGGCATGAAGCATCTGATCGCGCGCTTTGTGAACGGGGGCGGTCATGTGTGCGTCATCAGCCACTCGCTGGCAAAGAATATCCGCCGTGATTACCGGGCGGCGGGGCTGCCCGAGCCGGAGATCGTGTTCGGCTGGGAACAGTCGGCGGAGCACCGCAAGCCCAATCCCTGGCCGCTTGAGGAGATCATGAGAAGGCTGGGGCTGGACAGCAGCGAGGTGCTGATGGTGGATGATCTGAAGCCGGGCTATGACATGGCGAAGAAGTGCGGCGTGGATTTTGCCGCCGCCCTGTGGGCTTATGATGTGGATGAGATCCACGATTTTATGAAGAGCAGCTGCGAGCGGTGCTTTGACACGCCGGAACTGCTGGAAAAATGGCTGTTTGAGAAATGATCCGTTCCCTGAAAACAGCGGGAACTGCAATAAACGGACAGGGGCTTTCGCCCGGAAATGAGGAACTGCTTATGAAAACGATCGCCGATATGGTGAAGGTGCTGCACGCGCGGGTGCTGTGCGGCGAGGAATATCTGGACCGCCCGGTGGGCACTGCCTGCTGCAGCGATCTGATGAGCGATGTGCTGGCCTTTGTAAATGAAAAGACGGTGCTGATCACCGGCCTCACCAATCCGCATGTGGTGCGCACGGCGGATATGCTGGATCTGAAATGTCTGGTGTTTGCCCGCGGCAAGATCCCCACAGCCGAAATGCTGGCACAGGCTCAGAGCCAGGATCTGGTGGTGATGACCACCCGGGAGACCGCCTTCACCGCCTGCGGACTGCTGTATGAGGCGGGGCTCCGGGGCGTTCCCATCGAGTGGCCCGAGGGCGAGGAGGAAGCATGATCATACACCGGGAATATCCGGTGCAGGCCGGAGATTATATCACCGCGGGAGAGGCTTCCGCGGATATCAAGCGGAATCTGAAGCAGCTGGGCGTATCCGGAAAGGTGCTCAAATGCGTTTCGGTCGCCAGCTATGAGGTGGAACTGAATCTGGTCATCCACTCCCTGGGCGGGGTGCTGATGCTGGATGTGGACAGCGACAGGGTGGTGCTGGAATCGAAGGACATCGGCCCCGGCATCCCGGATATCGATCTGGCCATGCGCGAGGGCTATTCCACCGCCAATGAGGAAGCCCGCAACCAGGGCTTCGGCGCGGGTATGGGACTGCCCAACATGAAAAGGAACGCCGATACCTTTTCCATCGCCAGCAGCCCCGCGGGGACCTGCATCACCATGGGATTCAACCTGAAGGAGCAATAACGCGGGAGCGGACTGCGCGCCGCGTCTGACTGAAATAACAGGAAAGCAGGATCATTTATGGATATCAACACCCGTTATCATTCCGTGCGTCTGGACAAGGGACGCTGCAAGGGCTGCACCAACTGCCTGCTGCACTGCCCCACGGAGGCCATCCGTGTACGCAACGGAAGAGCGCATATCATAGACAACAAATGCATCGACTGCGGAGAGTGCATCCGCATCTGCGATTATCACGCCAAGGTGGCGGTCACAGACAGTTTGGAGACCATCCACGGCTTCAAGTATGCCGTGGCGCTGCCGGCACCCTCTCTGTACGGCCAGTTCCGCAATCTGAAGGATCCCGCCTATGTCATCTGGGCCCTCAGGCAGATCGGTTTCGATGATGTGTTCGAGGTGGCCCGGGGTGCCGATATCGTCACCCGCGCCATCCATGAGAAACTGCGGGATCCCATGCTTCCCCGCCCCCTGATCTCCTCCGCCTGCCCGGCGGTGGTCAGGCTCATTCAGGTGCGTTTTCCCGATCTGATCCCCCATATCGTGGATGTGCGTCAGCCCATGGAGGTGGCGGCGCATCTGGCGCGCATCGAGTTCTGCAAGAAAAAAGGCTGCGAGCCCGATGATGTGGGCGTGTTCTTTATCACGCCCTGCCCGGCCAAGATGACGGCGGTCAGATCGCCTATCGGCCAGCAGAAAAGTGATGTGGACGGTGCCATCTCCATGCTGGAGATCTACGGCAAGCTGCGCTCTCTGGTGAGCAGGAAGCAGGCGGATGAGGAATCCCGTCCCTCCGCCACCGCGTGGGGCGTGGGCTGGGCCCAGTCCAGCGGCGAGGCGACCGCCGTGTGTCCCGAGAACAGCCTGGCGGTGGACGGCATCCACAACTGCATCCGCGTGCTGGAGGAGATCGAGAACAACAAGCTGAACGATCTGGTGTTCTTTGAGGGAAATGCCTGCACCGGTGGCTGCGTGGGCGGCCCCCTGACCTTTGAAAACAACTTTGTGGCGAAAAACACCATCCGGAAGCTTTCGGATGAGCTGAGGGAAAAGAACAGCGTCCATCCCGTCAATTCCGTTCCCGCCAACCTGATGAGCAGGATCCCTCTGTACAATGATGCTCCCATCGCGGAAAACCCCGCCCTGTCGCTGGACGATGACATGGAAGTGGCCATGCAGAAGATGGAGCGGATGAACAAGATCGCGGCATCCCTGCCCGGCTATGACTGCGGTTCCTGCGGAAGCCCCACCTGCCGCTCCTTCGCGGAGGACATCGTGCAGGGCTACTGCGGTGAAATGGACTGCATCCACAAGCTGAGAGAGCAGCTGAAGATCATGGCCCAGCAGATGGTGGATCTGGCGCAGACCAGAAGGGAATAAATGTTACGGACTATCCTCATAAACGGAGGCATACAGAAATGAAAGTATCAGAACTGGCGAAACTCATTGAGGCGGAAAACCTGACCCCCGGCCTGACCGACAGGGACGTTGCCTGCGGGTACAGCTGCGATCTGCTTTCCTGGGTGATGGCTCACGGCGAGGAAAACATGGCGTGGGTCACGGTGCAGACCAATATGAACGTGATCGCTGTGGCGCTGCTGAGCGAGATGGCCTGCGTCATCCTGCCCGAAAATGTGAAAATGGAAAGCGAGAGCCTGATCCGGGCGAACACCGAGGATATGACAGTGCTGGCGAGCCCCCTTTCCTCCTATGAGATCTGCGGCCGCATGCACGCGGCCGGCATTCCCGACAGGGCCTGATCCATGGGCGAGTACTTTGCCGATCTGCATATCCATTCCTGCCTCTCTCCCTGCGGGGACGATGACAATACCCCGGCGAATATCGCCGGCATGGCGAAGATCAAGGGGCTGGATATCATCGCCGTGTGCGATCACAACACCTGCCGGAATCTGCCGGCGGTGAAAGCCTGCTGTGACGCTTACGGCCTTCTTCTCCTGCCCGGAATGGAGATCACAACGGCGGAGGAAGTTCATCTGCTGGGCTATTTTTCCGATGTGGAAACGGCGCTGCGTTTTTCAGCGGAAATCAGGGAACATCTGCCGAAAAAGAAGAACAAGCCGCAGTTTTTCGGGCATCAGTATGTGATGGATGAGGATGAGAACATCCTGGAGGAAGAGGATGCTCTGCTGATCGGCGCCACCGATCTGCCGCTCAGGGCGGCGGCGGAACTGGTGCGCTCCTTTGACGGGGTGCCTGTGCCCGCCCATATCAACCGTGGCGCCAACGGACTACTGATCAATCAGGGCTTCATGCCCGCCGATGTGGAATTCGATACGGTGGAGGTGTGGCGTCTGCTGCCCTGCGATGAGGCCGCTCTCCGGGGACGGCATGTGCTGCATTCCTCTGATTCCCACTATCTGGGGGATATCCAGGAGCGGGAGCATGCCCTTAGACTGGAACACGGCACGGTGGAGGAGCTTCTGTGCTGGATGCGCAGCAAAAAAGCGGCGGAACAGGGTTTCTGAAACCGGTTGGTGAACGGTCTTGAAAGTCCTGTGAAACGCCGCTTTTTATATATCTGTTTATGCTTCTTCGGCGATATCATATCCTGATAAATGAGATGGGAAGGTGAATGTCATGCTGCCTGTAAAGATCCTGGGAAGACATATCATATTTGATGAGATCATCTGGCTCTCCTCCTCCGGCAGTGAGGTGAGCTTTGTCTTTGAACTGTGCGGCAGCGGAGAGATCGTTCTGCACGGAGATGAAACAGCGACTGCTCCGGAGCGGGTCACCAACCGCGCCCGGTACGCAGTGTATTTTGATGATGTGCTCATCGCCCTGGGCGTTATGGATACCGCGGAAAAGCATATCCCCGTGCCCATGGGCATCGACAGTCACGGCACGGTGCGGATCGTGAAACTCAGCGAGGCCAGCCAGAGCAATCTGGGCGTTTCTCTGCACGGATTTGACGGTGTTGTGGCGCCTCTGCCGGATAAAAAGCGGAAGATCGAGTTTATCGGGGATTCCATCACCTGCGGCTACGCCATTGACGGCAATGTGAGCCTTGTCTACACTACCGCCATTGAGGACGCGGGGAAGACCTATGCCGCGTATGTGGCGGGGGCGCTGGACGCCGATGCCTGCTACACCGCCTTCAGCGGTTTCGGCATCGTCAGCGGCTACACCGGGGACGGGGTGCGCAACACGCAGATCCTGGTGCCCGACTGGTACGAGAAGGTAGGCTACTGCGACGCGCCCGTTCCGGGGCATGACCGGGTGAACGCCTATGACTGGGATTTTTCCCGCTTTGTGCCGGACACCGTGGTCATCAATTTGGGCACCAATGACTTTTCCTATACGGGCGCTGATGAGGAAAAGCAGAACTTTTACCGGGATGAGTATGTGAAGTTTCTGAAAACGGTGCGCCGCCGCAACCCGGACGCCCGCATCGTGTGCATGCTGGGCATGATGGGGGAGATTCTGAATGAGAAGGCTGGGGAAGCGGTGGAAATGTACCGCGCTGAGACGGGGGATACCCGTGTTTCCTTCCATCCCTTCACCCTGCAGCGGCCGGAGGACGGGCTGGTGCCGGACGGACATCCCACACCCCTTACCAACCGGAAAGCGGGAGAAAAGCTGCTGGCGATCCTGAACAGAGCGGAGCAACAGAAAAACGGATCGTGACAGATGAATACAGAAACGCGAAGCGGGCTCTGTCTGGAGCCCGCTTCGCTTATAAGGGGATGATCCTGTGCCCGTTTATGCCTTCGGCACCACGGGGATCCAGATCTGACACTTCATGTCGGGGCCGGGCTTGCTTTCCGGTGAATACCACTCCACAGTGCATGCACAGGGCACATCGTAGGCGGCATTGCCGGGGATCCATTCCTTCCAGATGCGGGTGTTGGTCTCCTGCAGCGTCTTCAGCGTGCAGTCAAATATTGCCCAGGTGCCGGCATCGAGGATCGCGGTGCTCATGCCTTCGGGGATGGTGTCACCGGTGTCATAACCGGCGATCATGTAGTCAAAAAGGCTGCCTTCCCTGCTGTCCAGGCACACGCCCAGTTCACCCACGCGGTGCAGCGCGACGAAGGTCTCTGTTTCACCGGAGGGCGCTTCGCCCCGCATGAGGCGGGACGCGTACTTTTCGGTAATCTCATCCCAGAATTTCGGAATGGTTGTGTAGGAATCTTCACAGTTGAAAGTTCTCCTGAAGCCGACGACGCGGATGGCGTCCTTCTTTTCGATCCTGAATGTCATGTTTTCTCCTCCCGATACGGTGATCTGAATGTTCATGGGCAGGAAGGTGCGGATGGCGCCGCTTCCACGCACTTCCTTCGGCGTGGCACCGTGGAAGCGGGTGAATGCCTTGTCAAAGCCGGCGGGGGTGTCGTAGCCCCAGTCCAGCGCGATATCCAGAACGGAGCGGCCGGTGTTCTTGAGATCCAGCGCCGCCAGATACAGCCTGCGGTTGCGTATATACTCACCGAGGGTGCAGCCCGTCATCACCTGAAAACCCCTTTGCAGATACAGGCAGGACACATGCACATGGTCTGCCACTTCCTCCGGACTCCGGATGTCCTTCAGATGGTCCTCCATGTATTCGATCGCCGCCTTGATGCAGGTGAGCCACTCCATCGCCATACCTCCTTCCGCCTTCCGGTACCGTCATTATAGCAATGCCCGGAAAAGGTTTCTTATCGCGGAGAAAACACTTTTGTCTTTCTTTCAGACACATGCCGAGTATATCGCCCTTTGAGAATTTCTGTCAAGCGTACCGTTCAGGCGTTCCTGATTGTGTGATCCGAAATACCGTTTGACAAAGCAGGAGCGCCGCGCTAATATGGGTAAGCAATGAATTAAAGAGCAGAAACGGATTTCAGCGGAAAGGAGGCGGGAGAACTGTGGAGAGCAATGAGAGGATCACCCGGCTGGAGGACGGCACGGAATACCGGATGCTGTGACTTCAGCGGATTATGTGATATTGCCTTTCCGCGGATCCGTCTTGCTATCGGCAGATATCCGGAGGCGGAGAAGATCCTTACGGATATGATCGGGAAGATCGGGTCTCCGCGCATCGTTGTTGTAGAATCCGGTTGTACAGGCACTTTTCCTCTGCTGCTGAAGGCATTGGATGACCGGGTGGATATGAAAATGTATACAGCCTATCCCTATCTGCTGGAGGCCTGCGGGGACAGGATCTATTCCGCCCGTTATGAAGAGAACCGCCTGTTTGAAACCATGTACTCGCAGGATCTGTACTTCATTTTTTCCGGTTTGCGGGACGGCAGATTCTATGTGAAAAAGTGTCTGGATGCCGGCGTGGAGCGGAACGCGTTTGCCGAAGTGAAGGCTATGCTGACTGAATGACTTGCGCGCTCTCTGTGACGGGGAGCGCGGTTAATGTTATAAAGTATCTCAAAGGATGGTGATGCGTTGTGGAACTGTGGGACGCGTATGATAAGGATTTCAACAGGATCGACGGAGTGACGCTGTTCCGGGGAGAACCCATCCCGGACGGATGCCTCCATCTGGTGTGCGATTTCATGGTGAAGCATACGGACGGAACCTATCTTGTGATGCGGCGGGATCTCAGAAAGCATCTGGGCGGCAAGTGGGAAATGAGCGGCGGCGGTTCCGCCCTGCAGGGGGAGGACCCGGAAACGGCGGCGATCCGCGAAATGCGGGAGGAGACGGGCATCATTGCCGGTAACATTACCGAGATCGGCCGCCTTTTGATAGCGGAGCATCACGCCTGGACTGTGCAGTTTCTCGCGGTCACGGATTGCCCCAAGGATGCCGTAGTCCTGCAGGAAGGGGAGACCATCGGCCATCAGTGGGTGGACAGGGAGAAACTGCTTGCCATGGAGGCTTCCGGGGAACTTGTTTCCTGCCGTGTCATGGCGATCCTTCACCGGATGGGACTGTAGGTTCGGATCATCGTTTTACTTTGCAAAGTATTGTGGAAAGAATATCAAATTCAGGGAGAAGAATGAAAATGGATATATATGCGAAAAGAGTGGAAAATGCAATTTTTAACTGGTATTACGGGGGAGAAAACGCATCACCTGTTCCGGTCTTCAATGCGCTGCATGACGGGTTTGATCATGATTTGCAGGTGCTTGTACCGATCGAAACACCGGATGCGCTGGTGCGCATGATAGGCGATCCCTCGCAGGTAAAAGCAGGCGATACATTCATCTGTACGGAACCGGCCGGGATAAAGTTTAAGCACATGACTGTGAATGATAAAGGAGACTACTTTATTCCGGTATATACTTCCCGTGAGGAAATGGAGAAGGGAGAAGTTTCCTCGTCTTTAAGTCAGTCGTTTATGCCATTGATAACTGCTGTTGAAAAATGGGAAAAGTGTGGCGGATATGCGGTCAATCCCTGGGGAAGGAAACTGATGCTGTCCCGGGATATGATCCGTGTTGTGATGGATTACCGGCCGAGATCTCATATCGAAGTGGTGAGCGGAAGTGTTATCGATATGCATGCGGATGCCATTGTCAACGCGGCGAATAACAGGCTGCTTGGTGGCGGCGGCGTTGACGGCGCGATCCACCGGGCGGCCGGGCCGGAACTGCTGGAGGAGTGCAGGACACTTCACGGATGTGAAACAGGAAAGGCAAAGATCACAAAAGCATACAATATTACTACTGCAGATCATATTATCCATACTGTGGGTCCCGTTTATTATGGCAGGCCGAAGGATGCGGAATTGCTTGCGGATTGCTATTATAACTCACTGGAACTGGCATATCAGAACGGTTGCAGGAGCATTGCATTTCCCGGAATTTCGACTGGCGTTTTCGGATATCCCATCAGAGAAGCGGCCCAAATTGCGCTGATATCATCTACTCGCTGGCTGAACGAACACAAGTCTTATGTGATGAATGTTTACTTCTGCTGCTTCAGAGATGAGGAAATGGCAGCATATGAAGCCCTGATAAAGAAACAATGAAATCTGTATCTTTTCGACAGTTCGTATTCTGGAGATATAGATATGATCAGACCTGCGAATGAAAATGATATTCCGGCGATCGTTGAACTGATAAAGGAAAGCTTCGGCACTGTCGCGGCAGGAGTTTTCGATCACAATGGAAAACGCGCCGGGGTAAGTCGCTTTTTCGATCACCGGGGACAGGCTTCTGTATTCCGCACGGGCACCGGATAACATACACAGACACCGGATAACACGCTGTATACGGAACACAAAAAACACCGCGGGGCATTTCTGCTCCGCGGTGTCTGTTTTTCTGTTTATCCTGCCTTACTTGTTGTACAGGTCGCGCTGTACATAGGTGGTGTGCAGCAGGCTGTGAGCCAGGTGGCTGTTGGGCTCGCCGAGGAACTCATCATACAGCTTCTTCACCTGGGGATTCTCGTGGCTCTTGCGGATGGTCTTGCCGGCATCCTCGCCGTAGAGCGCCTTGGCGCGTTCCACTCTGGGATCGCATTCCATGCGCCTGGTGGCGGAGACGATGGGCTGACCGCCGCCGTTTACGCAGCCGCCGGGGCATCCCATGACTTCGATGAAGGTGTAGTTCTTTTCGCCGCTCTTGACCATGTCAAGCAGCTTGGAGGCAGCGCCGGTGGAGCTGGCGATGGCCACGCTCACGGGCAGGTCGCCCACCATAACGGTGGCTTCCTTGATGCCGTCGATGCCGCGGACAGCTTCCAGGTCGATGTTCTCCAGCTCGTTGCCGGTGATCAGCTTGTAAGCGGTACGCAGGGCAGCTTCCATAACGCCGCCGGTGGCGCCGAAGATAACGGCAGCGCCGGTGGATTCGCCCAGCAGGTCATCAAAGTCCTCATCGGGGAGGGCGTTGAAATCGATGCCGGCTTCCTTGATCATGCGGGCCAGTTCACGGGTGGTGATAACGGCGTCCACATCAGCCATGCCGTCATTGCTCAGCTCGGGGCGCTTGGCTTCGAACTTCTTGGCGGTGCAGGGCATAACGGATACTACGGCGATGGTCTTGGGATCGATGCCCATCTTCTCGGCGTAGTAGCTCTTGATCAGAGCGCCTTCCATCTCGTGAGGAGACTTGCAGGTGGACAGGTTGGGAATGAACTCGGGATAGTAGGTTTCGCAGAACTTGATCCAGCCGGGGGAGCAGGAGGTGATCATGGGCAGCACGCCATTATTGGTGACGCGCTTGACCAGCTCGGTGCCTTCCTCCATGATGGTGACGTCAGCAGCGAAATCGGTATCGAACACCTTGTCGAATCCCAGACGGCGCAGGGCGGCCGCCATCTTGCCGGTGACGGAAGTGCCCATGGGCAGACCGAATTCCTCGCCCAGCGCGGCGCGCACGGCGGGAGCGGGCTGCACGACCACGTGCTTGGCGGGGTCGGCCAGCAGCTGCCACACTTCGTGAGTGGAATCCTTCTCGTACAGGGCGCCTACGGGGCAGGCGTTGATGCACTGTCCGCAGTTGATGCAGCCCATATCAGCCAGCTTCATGTTCCAGGGGCTCTCGATGGCGGTGGCGAAGCCGCGGTTCACGGCACCGATAACACCGATCTTCTGAACCTTTTCGCAGGCGGCTACGCAACGGCGGCACAGGATGCACTTGTTGTTGTCGCGAACGATGGAGGGGGAAGCGTCATCGATGGAATACTTGTTCTGCTTGCCGGCAAAACGGTCGCCGTCTTCCACGCCCAGATCCTTGCACAGCTTCTGCAGTTCGCAGTTGGTGGAACGGGGGCAGGTGAGGCACTTCTTGTCGTGGGCGGAGAGCACCAGTTCAAGCAGGGTCTTGCGGTATTCGCGGATCTCGGGGGTGTTGGTCTTCACGTTCATGCCTTCGGTGACAGGCAGCACGCAGGCGGCCTGCAGGGCGCGGGCACCGGTATTGACCACGCACATACGGCAGGCGCCGATGGCGTTGATATCCTTCAGGTAGCACAGGGTGGGGATGTTGATCCCGGCCTGCTTGGCGGCTTCGAGCACGCTGGTGCCGGCGGGCACTTCAACGGCGATGCCGTCGATCGTCAAATGAACCATTTTCTGTTCCATTATTATTTCCTCCTCCCGATCAGACCTTGATGATGGCGCCAAAGCGGCAGGTCTCGATGCAGGCGCCGCACTTGAGGCACTTCTTGGGATCGATGTGATGCTGCTGCTTCACTTCACCGCTGATAGCCTCGCCCGGGCACTTTCTGGCGCAGGCGGTGCAGCCGCGGCACTTGTCGGTGATCACATACTGGAGCAGGGCCTGGCAGTGATGGGCCGGGCAGCGCTTTTCCTTGATGTGGGCTTCGTACTCGTCACGGAAGAAACGCAGGGTGGAGAGCACGGGGTTGGGAGCAGTCTGTCCCAGACCGCACAGAGCGGTGG
>PITV01000062.1 GCA_017577285.1 Clostridiales bacterium | reverse complement strand
GTACACAGCCCCCGCGTAGACCACATGGAGATCATCCGCCGTGGTAAAGTGCGTCGTGCCAAGCTGTACTATCTGCGTGACCTGCAAGGCAAGGCCGCCAAGATCAAGGAAGCTACCCGCCGCTGATTTATGGGCACTCCGACCTGCTTAAAGGCAGGTCTTTTTTTGTGTCTCCGCGGCCTCATCCCACCATCCGCCGGAAGGCAGATGAAACCGGAAAAGCAGGGGCCGGGATCACTCCCGGTCCGTTTCTTTTTCTTTTTTCAGCGTGATCACATGATATACCGGTTTCGTTCCCAGGCGCACCGGCAGGAAGCTGGTCCCGATGCCGGGGCTGACAAGGATCTGCGCCCCCTTTTCCCTGTACATTCCCATATTGTACCGGTTTCCGTATTTGCTGGAGGAATAGATCGCTTTTCCCGCCACAGCCACCTGTCCCCCGTGGGTATGTCCGCAGAGGAAAAGGCCGAAAAAGGCTTTCTCTCCCTCCTTCACCTTTTTCATATAGTCGGGAAGGACATCCGGAGAATGAGAAAGGATGATGCTGGTCTGAGCACCTCTGCACCCCTTTTCCACCGCCTCCCAGTCGGGATCACCGTGATAGCATTCATCCAGTCCTGCCACTGCCAGCACAGCATCCCCTTTCCGGATAAGCACGGTTTCATTATCCAGAACGCTGATCCCGCTGTCGATCATGGTGCAGGTAAGCTGCAGCACGGCGCTTTCATCACTCA
Organism: Clostridiales bacterium; assembly: GCA_017577285.1. Lineage (GTDB taxonomy): Bacteria > Bacillota > Clostridia > Christensenellales > Aristaeellaceae > ZC3RG03. Next base: position 11,357 of record PITV01000062.1, on the reverse strand, counting down.
CATCATGATTTCCGAGCACCGCGAAGACGCCTTCTTTGGCATGAAACCTGTCTTTCACGCAGGCCCACATCCGGATGGCCGATGCGGTATCCTCCCCGTAATCCCCGCCAAGGAACAGCGCGTCAGCGTCCTCGGCACAAATCTTTTCAATGATCTCATCCAGCCGTCTTTCATCCAGATACGCGCCGAAATGGATATCAGAAACAAATACTGCCCGAAAGCCGTCAAAAGCATCGGGCAAACCGGGCAGTATGATCTCCTGTTCCTGCCTGAATACCTGTCTGGCCAGATACAGCGGATACAGTACCGGCGTACGGGTCGGGATGTTGTTCAGCAGTTTTCCAAGCCCGGCCGGCTTATGTGTTCTGTGCAGTTTCGTTTCATCTTTCATATTTTTGTCTTGATCAGTTTCCTGTTTTCAGTTATCCGGGTGTTCCGTCACTCGGCGGTGACCGTGCTCACGCCGTCCAGTTCCGCGTAAAGCCGCAGGCAGTCATCGCAAAGCAGTATATCACTGCCGCCGTTCTCCCGCGGATTCAGCAGGCCCTCTTTTCCGCACTGGCCGCACCGGTCCCATACAAGTCTGGAGCACGTTGCGCACAGGTTCATCTTTGTCCCGTTCACCTTTTTTTCCAGCACACGGCCAGTGGCTCCGCAGTGATCACAGGTGCCGTTTTTCACCTTTTTGCAGTCCGCGCAAAGATGCAGTGTTTCGCCGTCTGTTTCCACATCATAGAGGAATTCCGCATCACCGCAGAAATCGCATATACCGGCCGCGGCGCCGTACGCGTCACGGGATTGTTCCACAACGCTCCGGCAGCTGTCGCATACAGAAACCGCCGTTCCGCCGATCACGATCTCCGTCAGTTTTTCATATTTTCCGTTGCAGATCGCGCAGGTGCTTTTGCTCATTTCCCGATAACAGTCGGCACACACATGCTGTGTCTTTCCGTTCACGGAAATATCTTTCACACCGTCACACTTTTTCCTGCAGTTATCGCAGACGCAGGCATGCGCCTCTTCATAAGCGCTCAGGAGCAGATCCAGGCATTCCGGACACACCTTCCATTCCTCATCCGTCACATTGAGAGATGTGATGCCTTCCTTTTCCATGCCGCAGATACGGCACGTTCCCTTCGCCCCGCAGGAGCATAAAAGGATCACGCACACAACACACAGAATGACTGCCGCCGCCCGTTTCAACGCTTGATTCATCTTGTTTCCTCCGCATGACAGGATACGCCCCGTTTGGATCATAGCCGCTTTCAAGGGTATTCTATCACGAAAGTTTTCACGGCGCAATAAAAAATGTAAGCGTTTACATATCAAATCCGTTTTCTTTGAGAAAGGCTCTGTCTTTCTTGTCAAGCACCGCGTTCTTCATCAGATCCGGCCTGCGCCTGGCTGTCACCAGCAGGCTTTGCTCCCTGCGCCAGCGGGCGATTTTTTTATGATCCCCGTCCAGCAGCACCTGCGGCACTTCCATGCCCTCAAATTCTCTCGGGCGGGTGTACTGAGGATACTCAAGCAGCCCCTCCGTGCCGGAAAAGCTTTCATCGCAGGGGCTTTCCTCGCTTCCCAGCACGCCGGGGATCAGCCGGCTCACACAGTCCACCAGGATCATTGCCGCCGTTTCCCCGCCTGTCAGCACATAATCCCCCACGCTGATCTCCATATCAATGTACCTGTCGATCACACGCTGATCCACGCCCTCATAATGGCCGCAAAGGATCATCAGGCTGTCTTCCTGTGCCAGTTCCTGCGCCAGCTCCTGGGTGAGGGTCACGCCCCGGGGGCTCATATAGATGCGTTTGCAGCGGGTCACCACCTGCGCACCGTCTCCGTCAGATCCGGCCGCGTTTGTGTTTTCTTCCGCTTTCTCCGCCTCCACCGCCTTTATGCAGTCGGCGATCGGCTGCGCCATCATCAGCATGCCGGCGCCGCCTCCGAAGGGGTAGTCATCGGTATTCTTGTGTTTCATGCCGGAATAGGGACGGATATCTGTGCAGCGTATATCAATGAGCCCCTTCTCCCGGGCGCGTCCCAGGATAGAGGTATTCAGCACACTGTCAAACATTTCGGGAAAAACAGTCAGGATATCGATCCTCACACCTATCGCCTCCGGATCCCCATCAATCGTTCATTACGCTCACCTGAGGCAGGATGTTTTCATCCGCCACCATCAGGCGTCCCTTCACATTCACCTTCGGAAACGCGATCTTCAGCGCCGGCACCATCATTTCGCCTTCCGGCGTCTTCAGCACATACACATCATTCGCGCCCGGCTGCAGCACATCCTTCACGATGCCGATCTCATTCCCCTTTGTATCGACCACTCTGCAGCCGATCAGATCGCAGATGAATTCCTCATCCTCTCCCAGTTCAACGGCATGCTCCCGGTCCACATACAGTTCCAGGCCCCGCTGCCGATCCGCGCCGTTGCGGTCCTGCACACGGTCCAGACGCAGGAAAACCTCCTGTTCCCTCACCTGCACATCCTCCACCGGAACGCTTTCATAAACACCGTTCCGCTTGATGAATACATTTTCCAGATCCAGAAACCTCTCCGGATCATCGGTATCGGGATATACCTTCACCAGTCCTCTGATCCCCTGAGGCTTCAGCACATGTCCGATCAGCAGATACTCGCTCAGCTGTTCTCTGGCAGTCATCTTTTCTCCTTTTCCGCGCTGTCGCGGTTCCTTCCGTTCAGCAAATCATTCCGTTCCCGCCGGTATCCTGAAAAAAGCAGCCACAGGGCGCGTATGTCACCTGTGACTGCTTTTCATGGCACGGTTTACTGGATCTCCACAAACACGGGCTTACCGCTTCTGGCGGTGGCGGCTTTGACGACCATGCGGATCGCCTTGGCAATGCGGCCCTGTTTTCCGATCACTTTTCCCATATCCTCGCTGGCGACGCTCAATTCCAGAATAACGGCCTCAGCGCCTTCCGTTTCGGTAACGGTCACCTGATCGGGATGGTCCACCAGTGACTTTGCCAGGAACTCAACTAATTCCCGCATTCCTAATCCCTTCTCAGCCTTCGATAGCGCCGGACTTCTTCAGCAGAACCCGTACGGTTTCGGTGGGCTGGGCACCATTCTTCATCCAGGTAACGGCCTTTTCGTTGTCGATTTTGATCTCGGCAGGCTTCTTCATGGGATCATAGTAGCCGATTTCTTCGATGAAACGGCCATCACGGGGGCTGTGGATGTCAGCCACGACCACGCGGTAGAAAGGATGCTTCTTCATGCCCATTCTCTTGAGACGGATCTTAACCATTTGGATGTTCCTCCTAAAAAATAATAGATGATTGAATGGATCTGTTATTTCAGATCCGGTATATTCATGTGGCGCATTTGCCGCATCATACCCTTTTTGTTGCCCATCATCTGTTTCATCATCTGACGGGACTGTTCAAACTGACGGATCAGCGCGTTCACATCCTGCACCTGTACACCGGCGCCGGCAGCGATACGCTTGCGGCGGGAGGCGTTCAGAATCTCGGGATGGCGGCGCTCCTTGACGGTCATACTGCTGATGATGGCCTCAGGCTTCTTGAGCGCGTTCTCATCGATATCCACGTCCTTCAGTTTGCTTCCGATACCGGGCAGCATGCCCAGCACACCCTTGAGCGAACCCATCTTCTTCATGGACTTCATCTGCTGCAGGAAGTCCTCCAGGTTCATATCATAGGGATTTTTCTTTTCCCTGGCGAGCTTTTCAATCTCCGCCAGATCCGCAGCCTCGGTCGCTTTCTCGATCAGGGTGAGCACATCGCCCATGCCGAGGATACGGCTCGCCATGCGTTCGGGATGGAAGGGCTCGATATCGCCCAGCTTTTCGCCGGTACCGGAGAACTTGATGGGCTTTCCGGTTACAGCGCGTACGCTCAGCGCGGCACCGCCTCTGGTATCGCCGTCCAGCTTTGTAACGATGACGCCGTCGATGCTCAGCTGTTCATCAAAGGACTTTGCCACATTCACAGCATCCTGACCGGTCATGGCGTCCACCACCAGCAGGATCTCCTGGGGCTTCACAGCGGCTTTGATGCGCTTGAGTTCCTCCATCAGTTTCTCATCGATGTGAAGGCGGCCGGCGGTATCAATGATCAGCACATCCCGACCATAGTAGCGGGCGTACTCGATAGCTTCCATACTGGTCTTGACAGGATCCTGCGTACCCTTTTCAAATACGGGCACGTTCACCTTTTCACCCACGACCTGCAGCTGTTTGATGGCAGCGGGGCGGTAGATGTCGCAGGCGGCCAGCATGGGCTTCTTGCCCTGCTTGGTCAGGTAACCGGCCAGTTTGGCGGCCATGGTGGTCTTACCAGCGCCCTGCAGTCCGCACAGCATGTAGATGGTGGGAACGGAAGAGGACCAGGTGAGCTTCGCGTTGGAGCCGCCCATCAGAGCGGTCATTTCCTCGTTGACGATCTTGATGACCTGCTGGCCGGCATTCAGAGAATTCAGTATCTCAACGCCGATGCACTTTTCTGTCACCTTTTTGATGAAATCCTTCACCACCATGTAGTTGACATCGGCTTCCAGCAGCGCCATGCGCACCTCGCGCATCGCGTCTTTTACATTCTGTTCATTCAGCTTTCCCTTGCCGGTCAGCTTTTTGAAGGCACTTTGCAGTTTTTCGGTCAATCCCTCAAATGCCATTTTCTACCTCAATATCATTCGATCTGTAAAGTCCGTTCACCGGACAGATAACAGCAGCGGATCATTCCTGATCTTCGATCTGTGTCAGCGCGTCCAGCCGGAGCAGACATTTTTCATACGTGTCCCGGCTCCCGGTCTCGGGCACCAGCTGCCTCATTTCTTCCTTCAGGGCCACCAGTTCCCGCTGAACGGCATCGAAACGGCTGCACAGCTCCAGCTTTTTCTCAAAGTCATCCAGTTTGGAAAACGCACGGTTCAGTGTGTCATACACGCCCTGTCTCGTCACGGAAAGGTGCGCCGCGATCTCTCCGATGGAAAGATCCTCATCCAGATAAAGGCGGCAGGCTTCCTTCTGACCGTCGCTCAGCAATTCCCCGTAGAAAGAGAACAATCTGTCCAGAAACAGTTTCTTTTCCATGTTGAATTCTCTGAAATCTTTGAACATGCTGTTTCCTCCGGGGCCCATGACGGCTGTGTTCGCGAAGACACAGGATGTATTATACACGTTTCATTTTACTTGTCAAGTATTTTACTTTACATTTAAATGAAAAATTTTGCTTTCTTCAGCCGCATGATCTGTAAACAAAGCCGCTGTTCCCCTTTCCCATCTTGACGCGGACGCCGTTTAAGGGTACTATAATGAGTTGAAAAGGAGGGATTGCTGTGATTCTTCTGGGCATTTGCGGAGCCAGCGGCTCCGGTAAAACCACCCTCGCCGCGGAACTGGTGCAGGAGATCGGCGAAAGCTGCGTGGTGATCAATCAGGACGCGTACTATCTTGACCATCCCGATCTGACTTTTGAAGAGAAGTGCAGACTGAATTATGATGAACCTTTCATTTTTGATCATGATCTGCTCTATGATGACATCTGCAGTCTGATGGAAGGTCGGGCTGTCTACCGCAAGGGGTATGACTTTTCCACCCACAGCCGCAAGGATACGAAGGAGATCATCCACCCCGCCGAGGTCGTCATCGTGGAAGGCATCCATGCCTTCTATGACAAGCGGCTGTGCGACAAAATGTTTCTGAAAATGTTCATCAAGGTGGAACCGGATGAGTGCCTTCTGCGCCGCATCCAGCGGGATATCAAGGACAGAGGCCGTGATATCGACAATATCTCCGCCCAGTACCTTGCAACCGTCAAACCCATGTATGAACGCTATATACGCAACTATATTCACGATGCCGATGTGGTCGTCACCAAAGGCGGCAAAAACGCCCGCATCGTAAGCATTCTGGGAGGATACCTGAGAAATGAGCTTCAGAAAGAGCGCAATCTGGCTGACCGTACTGATCCTGCTGCTGACTGAGATCCCCTGTCTGGCAGAGGACACCGGCAATGAAAGCACTGGAACGCATACTCTGCCCGACGGCCGCTCCAGCATTTACAGGGTGAAGGACGATGAGGAATGCCCCTTCCTCGCCGCCGGAGAAACGCCTCAGATCACCCCTTACAGCTACCGCAGCGAAGATGTCTGCATCGTCATCACCACAGACCGCTATTCCGTTTACACCAACCCTGACGGGAAAGCGGAGAAACGCTCTTCCGCCATGTACTACTGCGCCGATATCTACATCAGGGATATCCGCTGTATGGAACGTGTATATGCGGAAGGCAGGTTCAAAGAGGACTACAAGGGCAAAGTGACGACCCTTGCGAACAGCGCCGGGGCGATCCTGGCCACCAACAGCGATTACGCCTGCCTGCTTTCCCAGGGCGTCGTCATCGCCAACGGAAAAGTGCTGCGCAAAACCGCCAACAAAAAGCGCGATATGTGCGTCATCCGCACCGATGGCACCATGACCATCATTCCCTACGGAACAGCCCTCAATTACGACAAAATGGTCAAGTCTGGTCTGCTGGATGAAAATGTGTGGCAGGTGTTCCTCTTCGGCCCCGACCTTCTGGACAAAGACGGAAATGTGTACGAGTACAAGGAATACAAGCGCAAAACAGATGTGCTTCCCAACAACCCCCGCACGGTCCTGGGATATTACGAGCCGGGCCATTACTGTCTGGTGGTCGCGGACGGACGCACCAATGAAAGTCTGGGACTGCGCATCGAGGCGCTTGCCCAGCTGATGAAGGAACTGGGCTGTGTGTCCGCCTACAATCTGGACGGCGGGCAGAGCAGTCAGATGAGTTTCTTCGGCAAGATCATCAACGCCCCCTACAACAAAGGCCGCCGGGTGAACGATATCCTGATCATCCGCGACCTGACAAATGATGAAAGAGATAATTATCCTCAGTAAGCTCCGCACAATGCGGATATCACCTTCCCCGTCCGGCAGTATTGCTCCGGACGGGGTTTTTCATTTTTGTGCATTTCCCGTTTTTTCGCGAACCCGGGAGAAAATAAGTGCTCACAGGGTATAGCATTTTCCCTGATGTCATGCTATAATACCTTTTACGCGAATACGCGTCTCTTATTTCGATGCTTAAGTACATGTACCGCAAGGCACATCAAGAGGAGTATTGTCATGGCAAATATCGCAGTATTGACCAGCGGCGGCGACAGCCCCGGCATGAACGCGGCGGTCCTTTCCGTTGCAAGAAACGCGGCCTATTACGGCATGTCCCTGATCGGCATCAAGCACGGCTACAACGGTCTGCTTGGCTACAGTGACAATCCCGAAGACAGTTATACAAAGCTCAATCTGGACACCCTGCTGGACATCGCCGACCTGCCGGGCACTTATCTGCGCACCGCCCGCTGCCGGGAATTCCTTGACCCCGCCGTTCGTGAAAAGGCCGCCCGCACCCTGAAGCAGCTGGATGTAAAGGGTCTGGTCGTCATCGGCGGAGACGGAAGCTTCCAGGGCGCCATGCGTCTTTGCGAGCTGGGCATCCCCTGCATCGGCATCCCCGGCACCATTGACAATGACCTTTCCTACACCGAGGCCACTCTGGGCTATGATACCGCTGTCAACGTGTGCGTGGATGCCGTGCGTGCCATCCGCGCCACCAGCCGCAGCCATGACCGTCCCCATGTTGTGGAAGTCATGGGCCGCAACTGCGGTGATATCGCCCTGACCACCGCTGTATCCACTGGCGCCGAGATCGTTGTGGTGCCCGAGATGAAGTGGAGCGTGGACGAGGTGGCCAACCGCCTCAACAAGCTGATCTCCATCGGAAACACCCGCGCCACCATCGTGGTAGCCGAAGGCTGCTGGGCCTCCATGAAGCCCTTCGATGTGTACAAATACCTGCTGCCTTACGGCAAGCAGGTTTGGGAAAATGAGCCCATGACCAGCAACCGCTTTGCCAGCGTGCTGAAGCGCAAGTGCGGCATGGTGGAAGTGCGCGATACCGTAGTCGGCTATGTACAGCGCGGCGCCACCCCCACCGCCCGCGACAGCGCCTTCGCCTTTGAAGCGGGTGCCATGGCTGTGCAGCTGCTGAAGGACGGGATCGGAAATCAGGTCATCGGCGTCAAGAACGCCCGCACCTTCCATATGCCCATCGAGAAGGCTCTGCAGGCCAACCGTCCCTTCAACAAAAAGCTTTACAAGCTGGTCAACAGTCTGTAAGTCGCATTCATAAACATAAACGATCCGGATCACAGCGGTCCGGATCGTTTTATATTAAGTCTTCGTCTTTTTCATTTTTATACCGCAGGATATCATTTCTGCGGCATCACAAAGCCGCCGCCCAGCAGCATGTCTCCCCTGTACAGCGCCGCCGGCTGACCCGGCGCAGGTGCGCGCAGCGGTGTTTCCGTTTCCAGCACCGTCCGCACATTTTTCCCCGCCGCGTTCCTTTCCAGCGTGACTCTGCAGACAGGTTCCTCCCATCGGGTATGCCGCACCCGGACAGAAGCTTCAAACTGATCCTTCTCCGGCGGTTCTATCCAGTGCATGCTGTATATCAGCACACGGTTCGTGAAAGTATTCTCCCACTTGTCCGTTTTCAGGGCATTTTTCTCCGGATCGATCCCCGTTACGTACAGCCTGCGGCCGTCCATATCCTCCTTCCAGCGCATGCCCACAGTATAGCGGTGAATGCCGTCATGCATTCCTATCTCCCGTTCGCCGAAAAACACCGGCCCCGGTCCGGGCATTTCATAGTGCTGCTCCAGCCAGTCTGCATAATACATTCCCTTTGGCACAAAACAGTTCTCTCTGCTGTCCGGTTTCTGTGAAACCGTCAGACCGATCTCTTCCGCGATCCTGCGCACATCGGTCTTGTCATATTCTCCGAGCGGCAGCACCAGCCTTTCGACCTGGTTTCGCTGAAGCATGGAAAACATATAGCTCTGGTCATTGTCTTTATTCCCTTTATAAAGATGCTTCCCGTCCGTTCGCACATAATGCCCGGTCGCAATCTTCTCCGCGCCCACCTCTCTCATCCTCTTTATCAGCGATGGAAGCTTGATCCACGGGTTGCAAAGCACACAGGGATTCATCGTCAGCCCCTGTGTATACCAGTCCGCGAAAAGATCGCATATCCGGGTCTTCCTCTCCTCACGGATATCGGTCACCGTCAGCTCGATCCCCAGTTTCTCCGCGCTGCTTTGCGCGTCCTGTTTTTCCTTCTCCCCGGCGATATCCAGATACACACCGTGCACTTCCCAGCCGTCCTGTTTCAGCAGGTAAGCCGCCACGGCGGAATCCACTCCGTCCGAGAGTCCGATCACGATCTTTCTGTTCATTCTCCCTCACGCTAAAATGCTCAGCATCACTGATATAGGTTTCCGGATCCGCATCCGTGTTTACAAAAACGGCACCCGCTCCGTTACGAAGGGGTGCCGGTAAAGCCGGTATTTCAGGGCTTCAGCACAGTCTTGCCGCCCATGTAAGGCTGCAGACAGGCGGGGATAGTGACGGAGCCGTCAGCCTGCAGATGATTCTCCAGGAAGGCGATCAGCATACGGGGAGGCGCCACCACGGTGTTATTGAGGGTGTGCGGCAGATACATCTTTCCGTCAGCGCCCTTTACACGCATCTTCAGGCGGCGGGCCTGAGCATCACCCAGATTGGAGCAGGAGCATACTTCAAAGTACTTCTGCTGACGGGGGCTCCAGGCTTCGATATCGCAGCTCTTCACCTTCAGGTCAGCCAGGTCGCCGGAGCAGCATTCCAGCTGACGCACCGGGATCTCCATGCTGCGGAACAGTTCCACGCTGTAACGCCACATCTTCTCATACCAATCCATGCTGTCCTCGGGCTTGCACACCACGATCATTTCCTGCTTTTCGAACTGGTGGATACGGTATACGCCGCGCTCCTCAATGCCGTGGGCGCCCTTTTCCTTACGGAAGCAGGGGGAATAACTGGTCAGCGTCTGGGGCAGATCCTCCTCGGGAATGATCTGATCGATGAACTTGCCGATCATGCTGTGCTCGCTGGTGCCGATCAGGTACAGATCCTCGCCTTCGATCTTGTACATCATGGCATCCATATCGGTCTGGCTCATAACGCCCTCCACCACATTGCCGTGGATCATGAAAGGCGGGATGAAATAGATGAAACCCTTGTCGATCATGAAATCACGGGCATAGGCCAGAACAGCACTGTGAAGCCGGGCGATATCGCCGCACAGATAATAGAAGCCGTTGCCGGATACACGGCCGGCGGCATCCATATCCACACCGTGCAGGCTTTCCATGATCTGAGTGTGATACGGGATCTCATAATCAGGCACAACGGGCTCGCCGAAACGCTGCACTTCCACATTGCAGCTGTCATCGGGGCCGATGGGCACGGAAGGATCGATGATATTGGGGATCTGCAGCATCAGATGACGGATGCGGGCAGCATATTCCTCTTCCAGTTTTTCCAGTTCAGCCAGACGGTCGGCATTGGCCTTCACCTGAGCCTTCACCTTTTCGGCTTCCTCCAGCTTGGAAGGATCCTTTTTTGCCTGACCCATCAGGGCACCGATCTGCTTGGAAAGACTGTTGCGGCTGGCGCGCAGCCCGTCCGCCTCGGTGATGGCGGCACGGTTTTTCTGATCAAGATCCAGCACTTCATCCACCATGGGCAGCTTGAAGTCCTGATATTTCTTGCGGATATTCTCTTTTACGATCTCGGGGTTTTCTCTTACAAATCTGATATCCAGCATGTCGGATTCTCCCTTGCGTGAGTTTGACGCCTTCCGGCGTTTTGTACATTATAAGCCGGTACTGCGTTTTTTGCAATACCGGCTCAAAGGTTTATCCTGCTTCAATTGTTCAAAAAGCGTACGTCAGCCGATGATCTCGCCCTTTTCATTGAACAGGGGCAGTTTCTCCAGATAGATGATGTCCTTGCGCTCCTGCGCGTCGCCCTCAGCCAGGATCGCCATGCGCCCGCAGATGTTTCCGCCGGCCTTTTCCACCAGCGCTTCCAAGGCCCGCAGGCTCTCGCCGGTGGAGATCACATCGTCCACGATCAGCACCTTTTTGCCTTTCAGGTAGGCAGCGTCATCCCCGTCCAGACACAGGATCTGTTTCTTGGCGGTGGTGATGGAATTCACCTCCACAGTGAACACATCCTTCATGTACAGTTTTGGCGCCTTGCGGGCCAGCACATAGCGGGCGTTGCCCTCCTGCCTTGCCATTTCATGAGCCAGCGGGATGCCCTTGCTTTCGGCGGTGATGATCACATCATGCTCCGGGGCCTTCGCCAGCAGATCACGGGCGGAAGCCACTGTCAGCTCGGGATCGCCGAAAATGACAAACGCGCCGATGTAAAGATGCTCGT
>PITV01000061.1 GCA_017577285.1 Clostridiales bacterium | reverse complement strand
ACCTTCTTCTATGCGGAACACTTTTTTGTTTTCATCCTCATTGTCCCAATATCCTGAAATCAATGTCGGCCCGGTTAGATAAATCTCGCCAACCTCATTGTAAGACAATTCTTCCTGTGTTTCCGGATTGATGATCTTCAGATTGTTACGGACCAAAGGCGTTCCTACACTGCCGATTTTGTTACATTCATCACAGCGCGGGAAAACCGCGTTCGAACTCATTTCTGTCATTCCGTATCCTTTGATTACACGGCATTTAGAATTATGTGCCTTCAAATACTGATTGACAGCAATTTCAGTTTCCGGGTTGATTTTGTCTCCGCCAACAATGACTGTTTTCAGGAAATTCAGGTCTGCGTTGTTTAGTTTCTTGCTTCGTGTCAGCCGTTCAATATAAGACGGAACACCCATAATATGATGCGGCCGGTGTTTCATAATATATGAATCAAACTTCTCAACCTCAAATTTAGGAATGATTGTTACCCTCATTCCCAGGCAAAGCGGAAGCGCAAAACCACACACAAGTCCATAGGCGATAAACGGCGGCATAATGCCAAGGAAACGATCATTCTTCGCCCATCCCATATCTGCACAGATGTTCTGCATGATCATAGCAATCAGATTTTTGTTGGATATAACTGCTCCCTTCGGTACCCCTGTTGTACCGCTCGTATACACAATTCCGGCGGGAAGTTCGAGTGGGTCATCATTCTTAGCAAGGTTCTTTCTGTTATTGTTTCCCAAAGCATAAAACTGCTCCCAATTTATGTATTTTCCGGCAGCAGGTGCTTTTTTATCGGCAGGCACACGGTTCTTCAGCCGGTATGCAAGTTTCAGCAGAGCTGGAAGTGAGTCTGCCGGTGAAACACAAATTGCTTTCTCAATTTCATCATGTTCAAGAATATCTTTTATCTTGGGATACGCGATATCCACATAAAACACGATTTTCGATTTTGTACTCAAGATAAAATGTTCAATTCTGGATATGTTTGTGCGCGGATCAATCAAGTTCGCAGTTGCTCCGATCCGATTCAACGCGTAGAAAGCATAATATATTTCAGGAGTTGTTGGGTTCAAGAAGCTGACAATATCGCCCTGTTTAACTCCGAGTGAAAGAAAAGCATCTACGCAATAATCAATCTTTTCAATCAGATTCCTGTAACTGATCGTTTTTCCAAAGTAGTCTAATGCAACCGCGTCCATATTATCCCAGTTATTCGCACACATATAATCATACACAGAGCAATTTGGAATCGTGAAATCCCGTTTATCTTCATCATAATATTTAAGCCAGATTTTTTCCAAGGAAGGAAGTTTGCTTCTATACTGTTCATAAGAATTTGTTCTGTTCCAAGTTATTTTATCATATTCAATTCGTATCAATAATTCATCTTAGTTTATGCAACTCACTGGAATAATGTTTTTTCGATTTTTTTATTTTCCAAAAAAGTTCCTTTTGGTCATTTTTTGAAGCTCAGGGAAGGCTGTTTTTGTAAACAATAGCGTAAACAATAGCAGAACTTAAGCCCATGCAACGGCACTTAACGACCAAAAACAAAAATCCCCGGAATCACTGTCCTGCAGCGACTCTCAGGGATTTTCATGGTCGAGGCGACGGGATTTGAACCCACGGCCTTTTGGTCCCGAACCAAACGCGCTACCAAGCTGCGCTACGCCTCGAGGATGGAGCCGATAAAGGGATTCGGACCCTTGACCTGCTGATTACGAATCAGCCGCTCTGGCCAACTGAGCTATATCGGCACAGCCGGTCTTCCCGACCGGCAACGGATAGTATATCACAAGGGTATTTAATAGTCAATCACAATTTTGAGCCGGGCACGCGCCCGCGGGAAACATCCTGCAGGGCAAAGGCCGTTATCGCTCCGTCCTCACCCCGGCACGGGGCCTCATTTCTTCAGCACCTGCTTCAGATACCTGCCGGTGTAGCTGTTCTCCACAGCCGCTACCTGTTCGGGCGTGCCTTCAGCCACGACCGTTCCGCCGTCATCGCCGCCCTCGGGGCCCAGATCGATGATGTGATCGGCCTGCTTGATGATATCCAGGTTATGCTCGATGACCAGCACGGTGTTCCCCTTGTCCACCAGACGCTGCAGGATGCCGGAAAGGCGGTTGACATCGTCCATGTGAAGGCCGGTAGTGGGCTCATCCAGCAGAAGAAGGGTGCGTCCCGTAGCCCTGCGGGAAAGTTCGGTGGCCAGCTTGACGCGCTGGGCCTCGCCGCCGGAAAGGGTGGTGCTGGGCTGGCCCAGATGCATATAGCCCAGGCCCACATCATACAGGGTGGTGAGCTTTTCCATGATGCGGGGATGCGCGCTGAACACATCCAGCGCCTGCTCCACGGTCAGATCCAGCACATCGGCGATGGACAGCCCGCGGTACTTCACCTCCAGCGTTTCATGATTGTAGCGCTTGCCGCGGCACACCTCACAGGGAACGAAGATATCCGCCATGAAGTGCATCTCGATGCGGATCAGGCCGTCGCCCTGACAGGCCTCGCAGCGTCCGCCCTTTGCGTTGAAGGAAAAGCGTCCCTCCTTGAAGCCGCGCACCTTGGCATCGGGCGTGGCGGCAAACAGGGTGCGGATCAGATCAAACAGGCCGGTGTAGGTGGCGGGATTGCTGCGGGGGCTGCGGCCGATGGGGCTCTGATCGATGACGATGATCTTGTCCAGCTGCTCCGTGCCCTCGATGCCGTCATAATCCGCGCGCCTGAACTTCGCTCTGTTCAGCGTGTGGGAAAGGCCGGTGGCCAGGATGCTGTTCACCAGGCTGCTCTTTCCGCTGCCGGATACGCCGGTCACCACGCAGAAAACGCCGAGCGGGAACCGGACATCGATATTCTTCAGGTTGTGCTCCCGGGCGCCTTTCACCGTCAGCCAGCCGGAAGGAAGGCGGCGGCGTTTGGGAACGGGGATGCATTTCTTTCCGCTCAGATACTGGCCCGTGACAGAATCCGGGCAGGCGATGATATCATCCACCGTGCCGGAGGCCACGATATTGCCGCCGTGCTCGCCGGCGCCGGGGCCGATATCCACCAGGAAATCCGCGCTGCGCAGGGTCTCCTCATCGTGTTCCACCACGATCAGGGTGTTGCCCAGGTCACGCAGACGGCGCAGGGTGGCCAGCAGGCGGGCGTTGTCCCGCTGATGCAGGCCGATGCTGGGCTCATCCAGCACGTACAGAACGCCCATCAGCCCGCTGCCGATCTGGGTAGCCAGACGGATACGCTGGGCCTCGCCGCCGGACAGCGTGGCCGCCGGGCGGGACAGCGTGAGATAATCCAGACCCACGTCGCACAGGAACCCCAGGCGGGCTTCCATCTCCCGCAGGATGGGCGCGGCGATGACGGTGGCATTCTCCCCCAGATGCAGTTCCCGGAGGCGGCGCCGGGTCTCGCGGATATTGCAGTCGCACAGATCGATAATACACATATCCCCCACCGTGACCGCCAGGCTTTCCTTTTTCAGCCGTTTTCCGTGGCAGACAGGGCAGGGCTGGGCTGTCATGAATTCCTCATAGGTCGCCCGCATCAGATCGCTCTGGGTCTCGGCATAGCGCCGCTCCATGGAGGGGATAACGCCCTCATAGGTGGTGTTATATTCGCGGATGCCGCGTCCGCTCTTGTAGCGGACAGTGATCTTGTTGTCGCCGTAGCCGTACAGCAGGATCTGCCTGTACATCTCCTCCAGATCCTGCCAGGGGGTATCCAGAGAAAAGCCCAGATGCTCCGACAGGGCCTCAAAGATCATTCCCGCGCCGCCGCCGGGGTCCAGCGTGTTCCAGCCGGAGGCCTTTACGGCGCCCTGGCGGATGGTAAGCGAGGGATCGGGCACCACCAGTTCCTCGCTGATCTTCATCAGGCTCCCCAGACCGCCGCAGTTGGGGCAGGCGCCATAGGGGTTGTTGAAGGAGAACATGCGGGGAGACAGTTCTTCCATATTGATGCCGCACTCGGGGCAGGCATAGTTCTGGGAGAAGGTCGTTTCTGTATTGGCGGTAAGATCCTGCACGATGGCGAGGCCGCCGCTCTTCCTGAGCGCTGTTTCCAGCGAATCGGCAACGCGCTGACGCACGCCGTCCCGGATAACGATGCGGTCCACCACCAGCTCGATGCGGTGCTTCACCTGCTTGTCCAAAGCGGGCGTGTCATCCAGCTCATACACCTCACCATCGATGCGGGCACGGACGAAGCCGCTCTTGAGGGCATCCTCCAGCAGCTTGGTATACTCGCCCTTGCGGCCCCTCACAACGGGGGAAAGGATCATGAGACGGCTCCCGTCCGGCAGCGCGAGCACGGCATCCACCATCTCATCCACCGACTGACGGCGGATCTCCCTGCCGCATCCGGGGCAGTGAGGGATGCCGGTACGGGCGTACAGCAGCCTCATATAGTCATAGATCTCGGTGACGGTGCCCACCGTGGACCGTGGATTGCGGGCGGTGGTCTTCTGATCGATGGAGACAGCCGGGGAAAGGCCGTCGATCAGGTCCACATCCGGCTTGTCCATCTGGCCCAGGAACTGGCGGGCGTAAGCGCTCATGCTTTCCACATAGCGGCGCTGACCCTCGGCGTAAATGGTGTCGAAGGCCAGACTGCTTTTGCCGCTGCCGGAAAGGCCGGTGAACACGATCAGCTTGTCCCGGGGCAGGGTGATATCCACATTTTTCAGGTTGTGCTCGCGGGCGCCGCGAACGATAATGCTGTTTTCCATAGAATTCCTTTAACGATATGGCGGTCCGTATATGATGCGGCGGTTTTTCCGGGATCCGAAACGAAAAGCGCAGGCAATATCACCCGCGCTGATACAGACCCCGGTGCTTTCATTCGTGACAGTGTCCGCAGTCACAGTGATGGCCGTGATCTTCATGACTGTGATGATGATCCCCGCAGCCGCAGTCACAGTCATCATCGTCATCCTCCTCAAGGGAGGCGTTTTCCATCATGCTGTAAATGCTCTGGGCGGCGAATTTTTCCATCACGGCATTGATCACGCCCTCATCCTGTACAGGCATGAAGGAGGGCGTTCCCCGGTCATCGATGACCTTCGCCACCAGAAGCGAACCGTTTTCCCCGGTCTGCTCCAGAATGGCGTAGTCCTCATCCTCCAGATCCACGATGCCGGCCACGCGGAACACCATCTCGCTGCCGTCCATCAGGGGAAAAGAAACGAACCGATCACTCATCCTCTTCTTCCAGCATGGCCATGAAGCGGTCAAACACGGCCTGACCGATCTGTTCATCGTCCACAGAGGTGTAGACGTCCTCGTCATTCTCATCCTTTTCGATCTTCAGGATGACCACTTCGGCTTCCTCTTCCTGCTCCGCCTCGGGATGCTCTTCATCCACAGGCATCACGATCAGGTACTCTTCACCCTCGTAATCCACGGTGGTGATGTATTCGAATTTCACGACACAGCCGTCTTCATCAGTCAGCTCAATGATGTTGTCTTCCTCTTCCTCGGGTTCGGCGGGATTTACCATTTTCTCGTCAGCCATGGGTATTCTCCTTAAAATTATGATATCACACGCCTCAGCGTGATGACTTTGAACATCATCTGCCGGGGAAGGACTCAGGTCTCCCCGTCCAGATAGCTTTGCAGGATGAAGGCCGCGGCGACCTTGTCCACGTTATGCTTGCGCTCCTCGCGGCGCATGCCGCCCTCGATGAGCACCTCGTGGGCGCTGACCGTGGTGAGCCGCTCATCCTGAAAGATCACTTCCATGCCGGCCTTCCGCAGCTGTTCCGCGAAAGCCCTGACCTTCTGCGCCTGAAAACCCTCGCTGCCGTCCATGTTCAGCGGAAGCCCGCATACGATGGCTGCTGCGCCGGTCTCCTGCATCAGGTTCTGAATAAACCGGGTATCAGGGCCCCAGCCCACCCGGGTGTATACACTGTGAGGGGTGGCGATGATGCGCCGCTCATCGCTCAGCGCGATGCCGATGCGCACATCTCCCACATCCAGACAAAGCAGCCTTCCCGTCATGCTTCGAAACGGGCGGAAATGTAGGTGCGGACGATCTCCTCCAGCAGTTCATCCCGCTCCAGCCGGCAGATCAGACTGCGGGCGTTGTTATAACTGGTGATATAGGTGGGATCACCTGTCATAATAAACCCGACCATCTGGGTGATAGGGTCATAACCCTTCGCCTGCAGGGAAGCGTACACATGCGCAATGATCTCAGCCGCGGTGTTTCCCTCGTGCAAGGGGCTCATCTTGGTAGTGGATAACGTGTCAGCCATTAGAATCGCCTCCTATCTCACTCTTTATTATATATCATTTTTCTTTCATCTGCAAGGTGAAAAATGACAAAAGATCGGGGCCGTATTTTGTGGAAAGATGAGAAAAAAGCTGTGTGTCTGCTCAACATGCAGAGGATAAGGTCGCACGCGCGAGGGTCAGTTTTCCTTCTCTTCCTCCCAGCCTCTGGTATACTCCACGGCTCTCCACCAGCGGCGCAGCTTCTTCATGCGCTCCTCCTGCCCGATGCCGGGAGCGAACACCCGGTCCACCTCCCAGTTCTTCAGCACATCCTCCTTGCTCTCCCAGTATCCCACAGCCAGGCCCGCCAGATACGCGGCGCCCATGGCGGTGGTCTCCACGCACACGGGACGGCGCACAGGCACGCCGATGATATCGGACTGGATCTGCATGAGCAGGTTGTTGGCGCTGGCGCCGCCGTCCACCTTGAGGGCGGAAAGGCTGATGCCGGAATCCGCCTCCATGGCCTTCAGCACGTCATAGGTCTGATAGGCCAGGCTCTCCAGCGTGGCGCGGATGATATGATAGCGGTTCACGCCCCGGGAAAGGCCCACGATGGCACCGCGGGCGTAGGGATCCCAGTAGGGCGCGCCCAGGCCCGTGAAGGCGGGCACCACATAGCAGCCGTTGGTGTCGGGCACCTTTTTAGCGAAATACTCACTGTCAGCCGCACTGTCCAGCAGCTTTACCTGGTCCCGCAGCCACTGGATGGCGCTTCCCGCCACGAATACGGAGCCCTCCAGCGCGTAATTGACCCTGCCGTCCAGCCCCCAGGCGATGGTGGTGACCAGACCGTTCTTTGAAAAGATCGGCTTCTCGCCCGTGTTCATCAGCAGGAAGCAGCCGGTGCCGTAGGTGTTCTTTGCCTCGCCGGGTTTGAAGCAGGTCTGGCCGAAAAGCGCCGCCTGCTGATCGCCCGCCGCGCCGGCGATGCGGATCTTTCCGCCGAAAAGATCGAACTCCGTCTCCCCGAACACGCAGGAGGAGGGTTTCACCTCGGGCAGCATGGAGGCCGGGATATCCAGTTCGCGCAGGATATCCTCATCCCACTTCAGATCCACGATATTGAACAGCATGGTGCGGCTGGCGTTGGAGTAATCCGTCACATGGACCCGTCCGTTGGTCAGTTTCCAGATGAGCCAGGTCTCCACTGTGCCGAACAGCAGCCTGCCCTCCTCCGCCTTTTCACGGGCGCCGGGCACATTCTGCAATATCCAGCGGATCTTGGTGGCGGAAAAATAGGGGTCGATCACGAGGCCCGTCTTCTGCCGGAAGCTTTCCGTCAGGCCCTTCTGCACCAGCGTGTCGCAGTAGTCGGCGGTGCGGCGGTCCTGCCACACGATGGCGTGGAAAACAGGCTCGCCCGTGATCCGGTCCCATACGATAGTGGTCTCGCGCTGGTTGGTGATGCCGATGGCGGCGATATCCTTCGCCTCGGCTCCCGCCCTGTTCATGGCCTCCGCCGCCACGGAATACTGGGTGAGCCAGATCTCCATGGCGTCATGCTCCACCCAGCCGGGCTTCGGGAAATGCTGGGCAAATTCCTTCTGTGCCACAGAGCAGATCTGCCCCGCCTTGTTGAACAGGATGCAGCGGTTGGATGTGGTGCCGGCGTCAAGCGCCATAACATACTTGCACATAGTCGTTTCCTTTCTTTGGCCGCTCATACGGCGGCCGTTGTCTGATGGTCGTTATTCATACGGGCCGGACATGTTCCGGTCACAGCAGTTTCTTCATCCGCAGGATCCGCTTCACGCTCTGATCCAGCCTTTCCGCTGAAACGCGCCCGGAGCGGACCGCGGCGAGCATCCCCTCATAGGCAGCCTCGAAATCCAGCGGCATCAGCAGGATATCCGCTCCCGCCAGGAAAGCCAGCACGGCGCTTTCCCCGTCGGGATAGTGATCCCGGATGGCCCGCATTTCCAGCGCGTCCGTGATGATGACGCCCCCGAATCCCATTTCCTGCCGCAGTTTTTCCGTAAGGAGCGTACGCGACAGGGTGGAAGGCAGGCCCTCCGGGCACACATTCAGCGCGGTGATATGGGCGCTCATCACCATATCCGCCCCCGCCTGTATGCCGGCCCGGAAGGGGATCATTTCGCATTGCTTCATCTCATCCCATGTCTTGCTCACGCATACCCGGCATTTGTGGGTGTCATCCCGGGTATCGCCGTGCCCCGGAAAGTGCTTGAGACAGCAGGCGATGCCCGCGTCCCGGATGCCCCGGGTAAAGGCGGACACCATCAGCGCCGCTTTCTCGGGATCATTTCCGAAGGCCCGCCTGCCGATGATGATATTCTCCGGGTTGGTGTTCACATCCGCCACAGGGGCCAGATCCCCGTCAAATCCGTACTTTTTCAGATAGGTTCCGATGGTATGCCCCGCCTCACAGGCCTTTGCCGGATCCCCGGTATCTCCCACGGCTCCCATGCTCTCATATACCGGCACGGGGAAGGATCCGTTCTGGGCAATGCGGCTGGTATTCCCGCCCTCCTCATCGATGCACAGGAAGGGGCGTATCCCGCCGCAGGCGTGCAGATTGGCGGTGAAGCCCAGCAGCTGCTCCTCATCCCTGATATTCTGATTGAAAATGCAGAACCCGCCGGGCTGATACCGGGCGATCTTCTCCCGCATATACGCGGAAACAGACCGTGTGCCGAGCCGGCGCGTGGTATACTCCTCATCCATCGCCTCGGGCCGCAGCACGAACAGCTGGCCGATCTTCTGCTCAACGCTCAAACAGGATATGTCTGTCATTTTTTCTTTTTCCCTCGTGTTTTTCTCTGATATGTACATTCTATCATTTTTTCGGGGCCGTTGCAAGCATTAACTCCCTCTCCGCGGCTGTTATTCACGGACGGAAAGGATTTTTTCCTCAGATCGCGGCCAACCGCGCGAACAGGCATTGAATACAGCATGAAAATGGCGTATAATAGGAGAGGTAGTTTTACGAAGAACGAAAGACGCGCGGGATACGCGCGGATGAGGATACATTATGGAACAGGATCTTCGCCGCAAGGCCATGCTGATGGATGAGACCGCCATAGAGCGGGCACTGAGCCGGATCGCCCACGAGATCGTGGAGCAGAACGGCGGCGCCGACATCTGTCTGGTGGGCATCCGCCGCAGGGGCGTTCCTCTGGCGAGAAAGATCGCGGACAAGATACGCGCCATCGAGGGCACTGAGGTAAAGGTCGGCGAGCTGGATATCACCTTCTACCGGGATGACCTGACCACCCAGAGCGATTCCCCCACTGTGCGTCCCCGGGAACTGGGCTTTGATGTGACGGGAGCCAGCCTGGTGCTGGTGGATGACGTGCTCTACACAGGCCGCACAGCCCGCGCCGCCATCGACGCGCTCTTCGACCTGGGCCGTCCCCGCAAGATCCAGCTGGCGATCCTTGTGGACCGCGGGCACCGGGAGCTGCCCATCCGCGCCGATTATGTGGGCAAGAATGTGCCCACCAGCCACAACGAGATCATCAAGGTGCAGATCCCCCCTGTGGATGAAGCCATGCGGGTCGATCTGTTTGAAATGTAAGACCCGCCCGGATTGATATGTTTCTCCATCGTTCCGTGACGACAAAGAAAGGAGCCCGCCCATGAACGGAAAGATCGTGCTGCTCATGCCCCACGCCAACGGCGAAGCCATGCTGGATATGGCCGAAAACATCCTGACGGAGATCGCCGTGTCCTTCGGGCACAGTTTTTCCATCACCCGTGAAAAGATCGGCGAGTATTCCAAGCGCGCGTGGGGCGCGGCGCTGACGGAAGAGACGGTGGAAGCGTGCAAAAACAGCGATGCCGTGCTGGTGGGCGATGCCACCTGCGACGGTATCGAGGATCTGGCCTATTCCCTGAACATCCCGCTGATCGTGCGCACCTCGTCCTCCGGCACAGTGATCGCCCGCGCGGTGGGAACAGATCCGGCCACCCTCAACAACGCCGCGAGAGAGGCCTTTGCCGACTGTGACAGCCGCCAGCTTTCACTGGCGCATGTGGCGCCCGCCGGAAACACCGCGGGCCTTGCCTGGCGCAGTGCCCTGCAGGTGTGGAACGAGCGTTATCCCCGGGTCTCCTGCCGGGAGATCGCCGCCCCCGCCGCCATGACCTGGTTCATCCGGCACCCGGAGCAGAACGGCATGATGCTGTTCCCGCCCTATGCCGGCGGCATTTTCTGCGGCGCCGCGGACGCGGTGGTGCCCTCTCCCGCCATGAATTATGAACGCGCGGCGGGAAGGATCTACAGTTTCTTTGCCCCTGTCATCCCCTTTGATACGACGGACGCGGAAGACATCTCCCCCCTGGGCATGATCGGCTGCGTGCTGGAAGTGCTGAGAAAGCTGGGGCTGACCAACGAGGCGGAGTGTCTGGAAACCGTACGGGACAATGTGCTGGACGCCGGCTGGCGCACCCGGGACATTCCCGGAAACACGCCGTCGATCAACGCTTCCGGCATCGTGAAACTGATGCTGGAGCAGATCGAGATGGCCGGCAGTTTCATTGATAAAAATCAGTAAGAAGCACGGGAGGTGCGGATATGGAAACCTGTTTCCCCGATTACAGCAATACCGGTCTGACTGTGGTATCCGCCGTTCTGAACGCCTTCGGCGTGAAGGATGAGCACGCGCAGCAGAAGGATGTAAAGGAACTGATGGAAAAGCACGCCTATAAAAAGGCGATCCTCATGCTGTTCGACGGCATGGGGATGGATATACTGGAGCATGCCCTGCCGGAGGACAGTTTTCTGCGCACGCATATCGTCAGCGAGATGAGCGCGGCCTACCCCTCCACCACCGCCTGCGCCACCACCTCCATCGCCTGCTGCGAAACGCCCCGGGAGCACGGCTGGATCGGGTGGGATCTGTACTTCAAGGAAGAAGACAAGCTGGTGGCCGTGCTCATCAATGTGGATGAAGAGACCGGCGAACAGGCGGCGCCCTACCATCTGGGACGGAAGTACGCCCCCTTCACTCCGGTCTGCAGGAGACTGAATGAAAGCGGCGTGGGCGGGCATGATATCTCTGCTTTCGGCACCGATATCATCCATGATCTGGACGGTATGCGGGAAATCATCCTGAGCCTGTGCGCCGATGATAAGAAACGGTATATGTACTGCTACTGGGGAGATCCCGATCACACCATGCACGAGAGAGGCTGCTATGACGAAAAGGTGCTTCAGATCGTGCGGGATATCGACAGATATATCGAAGATCTGGCCGCCTCTCTGCCGGAGGATGTGCTGCTGATGGTAACAGCCGATCACGGCCTGATCGACGGCGAATGGGTCTATCTGGAGGAACACAGGGAGCTGACCGGAATGCTGCTCAAAAGGCCCTCCGTGGAGCCCCGCGCCTGCGCTTTCTACTTGAAGGATGAATATAAGGAAGCCTTCCCCAAACTGTTCAACAGCCTGTACGGTGAGCATTTCAGACTGCTGACCGCGAAGGAATTCGTGGAAGGCGGCTATCTGGGCGGCGGAAAGGATCATCCCAAGCTTTATGATTTCATCGGCGACTATATCGCCCTGAGCCTGGACAAGACCTGCATTTCCCTGCTGCCGAAGGACGGCACCCTGATCGGCATGCACGCGGGACTGACCCGGCAGGAAATGAAGGTGCCTCTCATCGTGGCGAAAAAATAAGGATGAACAGCAAAAGACCGTATCCTTCGCGGACACGGTCTTTTTTTACCGGGTATGAACGCTTTGTGTTTCTTTTTATTCCAGTTCGATCTTCAGGGTATTGACGCAGAAGAGCGGCAGCTTCTCCGGCAGGCTGACCGTGAGCAGGCCGAATTCCTGACGGAAGGGCACGGCGCCGCAGCCGAGCAGGGTGACGCTCTTCACCTTCTGATCAGCGAAGCTGCGCAGCATGGCGGCCTGGCCGTCCTTCGCGCCCAGCATGAAGGCGTACACACAGTTG
>PITV01000060.1 GCA_017577285.1 Clostridiales bacterium | reverse complement strand
TTTTGTGAATGCGAACAGCCTTTCGCAGCCCTGGAGCGTGTCCTTTGTGGTGGCGGGCGCGCTGTTCTGCACCATCATTCTTGCCAAGTGTCTGGGCTGCTGCATGCCTATGCTCGCCAAGAAACTGAAACTGGACCCAGCCCTCATGGCCAGTCCTCTGATCACCACGTTTGTGGATATGTCCTCACTGCTGATCTATTTCTCCATCGCGAAGCTGGTCCTGAAGATCTGACGCGCGATAATGCAAGCCCCGGCTCGGGAGCCGGGGCTTTGCGTATCTTCATGATATGAATGCGGCATGGCCGCCATTATTCCGCCTTGCTTTCCAAACCTGATATGCCGTCCACCAGCAGGCTGCGCTGGCCTGTGTATGTGACAAAGCCTTCCGGTGTGCCGGCGGGCTTTTTTACATATTTGCGGTCGGTATAGTCCACCGTCACGCTCCTGCCCTTTCCTTTGCTGTAATAGGAAGCGAGACGTGCGGCGTACAGGATGTCCTCCTCGGGAACGGGAGCGTTTCCCTCACGGCGGATCACCACATGGCTGCCCGGTATATCCTTGGCGTGCAGCCAGATATCGCCCGGACGCGCGGCCGAGGTGATGCGCTCGTTCTGAGCGCTGTTTTTCCCTACCCTGATCTGGAGTCCAGAGGGGGAGGTGAAGGTCAGGGGCCTGCTTTCCTCCCGCTTCTTCTTTTTTCCTGCCGCCGGGGCGGCTTTGACCAGCCCGGCGGCGGCCAGTGTATCTCGTATATCGGCAAAGTCGCTGTCAGTTTCGCATCTGTCCAGATCATCCTCGGCGGTCTCCAGGACCAGCAGGGAGCGGCGGGTCTTTTCCGCCTGCTCGGCGGCCAGATGGGCGGCATTGCGTGCCTTGCGGTAACGCTTGAAATATTTCTGGGCATTCTGGGCGGGCGTCAGGGATACTTCCAGCGGTATTTCCACAGTGCCGCAGTTTTCATCATACAGGTCGGGAAGCGCGGCAACGGATACGCCTCTCGGAACAAGGTACAGCTGGGCGTTGAGCAATTCGCCCCAGATCCTGTATTTTTCCGCCTGCGCGGCGTTGTCGATCTCTTCCTGCTGCAGGGCCAGTTTCCTTTCTTCTTTTTCTTTCAGATTCTTCAGTGTCCGCCGCAGGGAAAGGCTTTTCTGGCGCAGCCTGTCCTGACGGTCGCGTCCGGAATAGAAGCGGTCGATGGCGGCGGAAAGGGAGCGAACGGGCTTCTGCATGCCGGTATCACGGCTCAGATAGGGGAAGGGATAGAAGTCCGCGGGGGTATCTGTATCATCATATTGAACGCAAGGCTGCAGAAGATGATCCATGCTCTGCAGAAAGCTGTGCAGCCTGCGGGCGCATTCAGCTGTTTCTGTATCGCAAAGCCTCGGAGCCTCCATACCGGTCACCCGGCAGGCGATCTCCTTTGCGGCGGCGGCGCTCAGCCCGCGCAGCCCGTCACTGAGGACCCTGTCAAGCCGTTTGTCAGTGGCGTTTTCATCCTTTGATGTCAGAAGGGCATGAAGCTCCTCTTCCGAAGCCTCTCGCGGGTCGATCTTGTCCTGCAGGGGAGGCAGCACGTAATCCAGCCCCGGCAGTGCCTGACGCACTCTGCTCATATCGTAGCCCACCCTGCGGGCGGCATCGATGATGCGCCCCCCGCATACCAGCGTGAGATTGCTGTGATGTCCCATGATCTCCAGATACAGCTGCTTCTGCACAGGGTCGCCCATCTCATTCCGGCTTTCAAAGGAGAAACACAGCACCCGGTCTCCCTTTATGCATTCCACGCTGTCCAGCCGTGAATAGGTGAGGTGTTTCCTGAGCAGCATGGCAAACAGGGGGGCCTCGATGGGGTTGGAAAAGTTCTGCTCTGTCAGATGGGCGCGGGCAAAAGCGGGAGAGGCGCAAAGCAGCAGTTTCTGATTCTTTCCGCCCGCGCGCATGGCCAGCAGGATGATATCCTTTTCGGGCTGGGTCACCCGCTCTACCCGTCCGCCCTTCAGCGCCTCATCCAGTTCGCGGGCCACATATCCCAGCGTCAGTCCGTCCAGCGGCATACTTTCACCTCTCATCCGTCTTGATCGACATTTGCATTCTATCACAAGCCGCGGGCACGGGCAACAGGAAAAGCAGGTCATCTGTCCAAAACGGCGATGTACGTAGAACTTCCGCCGGACGGCTGAGAGAACACCGGTAGGACAGCAGCCGGTCGAGGACGGGACTTTCCGGAAGCGGCTTTTTTGTATACATTACTGTATACAATCTGTGCCGTATATATGCCCCGGCGGCCGGTCCGGACATGCGAAATAAATTTTACAGTACCGGCAGGATAAAGGGGAAATCTGTAGAATAGTGGAATTTGGGTTCAGATGTGGATTTTCATGATCCGCTTCAAGATAAAGCCCCGAATCTCCAGAAAAAATGGAACAGAAAGAGAGGAACGGTATGGACAAATCGGATGCTCTCCGGATGATGATGGAAGCAAAGAAGGACGCCCTGCAGAGCGATGGTGCGCGCGTGGAAAAGCAGAAAGCGGCGGGCAGGCTCACAGCGCGTGAGAGGATCAACGGTCTGTTCGATCAGGGAAGCTTTGCTGAATTTGATGTGTTGAAAAAGTGCGGTGTGATCACCGGCTTCGGCACGGTGCAGGGGAGACCGGCGTTCTGCTTCGCGCAGGACATTGCCGATCACGGTGCCGCCATGTGCCGCATGCAGGGGGATAAGATCCTGAACCTGCTGAACAAGGCCCGTACCACCGGTACGCCTGTGATCATGCTGCTGGACAGCAACGGCATCCTTCTTTCGGAAGGCGCCGCCGCCATGAATGCTTATGCCGAGGTCATGAGCGCCCTGACCCGCCTTTCCGGCGTATGCCCGTTGATCGCCTGCGTGCTGGGCCGCTGCTGCGGCACTTCCGCGCTGCTCAGCCGTATCGCGGATATCACCATACAGAGTGACAAGGCCCTGCTGGAAGTAAAGTCCCTGTCTGTTATGCAGAAGGGTGCTGACAAGGACAAGACAGAGGAAGATCTCTTCGGTGCAGATATCATGGCTGCTCAGGGAGCCGTTTCCCTGAAGGCCGCCAGTGAGGAGGAAGCGTTCTCTCTGGTAGGAGAACTGCTCGCTCTGCTTCCCTCCTGCAATATGGAAGGCGCTCCCGCGGGCGAGGATGATGATCTGAACCGCGTTATCGAGGGTGCCGCTGATATGAATGGCAAGGATCTGGCTGCCGCGCTTTCCGATTTCGGAAAGGTGCTGGAACTGGGTGCCGCTTACGGCAGCATGACCCATACGATCCTGTGCCGCGTGGGCGGCAGGAGCTGCGGTATCGTGGCGCAGGACGGCGGATATCTGGGCGCTGCCGATATGGAAAAAGCCGCCCGTTTCGTCCGCTTCTGTGATTGCTATCAGCTGCCCGTTATCACCCTGATGGATACCGACGGCATCGAAACGCCGGATTCTGCCGCTCAGGCTGCCTTGATGCGCGCCGCCTCTCAGCTGCTCTACGCGTATGCCGAGGCGACCACTGTCAAGATGAATGTTGTGCTGTCCTCTGCTGTGGGCATGGCTTACACCGTTATGGGCGGCGGAAGCATTGCTGACGTCACCTATGTATGGCCCGGATGCTCCATTGCTGCCGTGAGCGGCGAAGTGTATGAGCGCACCGTGGGCGGAAATGATTATGATGAAAAGTACGGCGCCGTGAGTGCCGCTAAAGCCGGTCTGGCCGATGACTGCATCGATCCCGCCGATACCAGAAAGATGCTGATCTGCGCCATGGAATGCATGAGCGCCAAACGGGATGTGAATCTGCCCCGCAAGCACGGCAATCTGCCTTTGTAAGGAGGCGGAATAAATGAGTTTCGGAGATAAATTCGTCCTTGGCCTTTCTACGATGGCCATCGGTATGCTGGTGGTTTTCTCCGGCCTTGTCATCCTCATCTTCTGTATCTGGGTGATGGGCAAGGTGAACGCGAGAAAGAAGGCCGCTCGTGCCCCGAAAACTGTGCAGGAAGTGCCCGCTCCCGTGCCGCAGATCGAGGAGACCGTCCGGAATGAGCAGGATGTGACGGATGACAGCCTGATCGCCGCCATCACCGCCGCCGTTGCCTGCGTATGGGATAAAGAGGATACCGGATTCGTTGTCCGCCGCATCCGCCGCTATCCCGCCCAGCCTTCCTGGCAGAGCGCTGCCCGGGATGAACAAATGTACAGCAGAATGTGATCATGAAGGGAGATAAATGATATGCGTAAGTTCAATATTACTGTGAATGGTGTTGCCTATGAAGTGGAAGTGGAAGAAGTAAGCGCCAATGCCGCTTCCGCCGCTCCTGTTGCCGCTCCCGCCGCCCTCAAGGCCGCCCCTGCTGCCGCCCCCGCTCCCGCCGCCCCCAAGGCTGCCGCTGTGGCCGGCACCAGGATCAACGCTCCCATGCCGGGCACTGTGCTGGATGTGAAGGTCGCCGCGGGCTCTTCTGTCAAGAAGGGCGATGTTCTGCTGATCCTGGAAGCCATGAAGATGGAAAACGAGATCCTGGCTCCCGCTGATGCCACTGTGGCTCAGCTGCTGGTCAGCAAGGGCGCTTCTGTATCCTCCGGCGATGTCCTGTGCGTACTGAACTGAGTTTTCTTCCCCGGAACATTATTGTGAAAAGGAGGAGAACGATCATTGGAAACCGCGAATGTTGATATTCTGAAAACGCTGGGCTCCCTTGCCGGTGAGAGCGGTATCGCCATGTTCATCAGGAACCCGCTGGCGCTGGTGATGGTTTTCATTGCCTGTGTGCTGATCTATCTGGCTATCGGCAGGAAATTCGAGCCACTGCTTCTGCTCCCCATCGCCTTCGGTATGCTGCTCACGAACCTTTTGGGCAGCGAGGTGTTTCATGAGGAACTCTTCGCCGGCGGCCATGCCAACTGGAAACTTTTCGGCGGTGCTGTGCTGATCGACGCGGGAGACCTGACGGAGACACTGAAGGCCACCTTGATAGTCAATGCCTCCGGTGCTGTGATGAACGGGGTGAATGTGTTCGGACAGATCACAAAAGCCACCGGCGTCACGGGCACCGGGCTGAAACCCATTGCCGATGTCATTGCCTATATGCAGACCAACGGCACTGAGACCGCTATCATCCTGCAGGATGCTTTCATCAACAGCGGAAAAGTGTATGCCGCCAACGGCGAACTGATCGCCAATGCCGGCCAGGCGATCTCCGCGGGTCTGCTGGATTATCTGTATCTGGGCGTCAAGCTGGGTATCTATCCCTGCCTCATCTTCATCGGCGTGGGCGCGGGAACTGATTTCGGTCCCCTGATCGCCAACCCCAAGACCCTGCTTCTGGGCGCTGCCGCCCAGCTGGGCATCTTCATGACCTTTATGGGCGCCAAACTGCTGGGCTTCGCCAATGCCGAGGCAGGTGCCATCGGTATCATCGGCGGCGCTGACGGCCCCACCGCTATCTGGCTTACCGGCAAACTGGCGCCTCATCTGCTGGGCCCCATCGCCGTGGCTGCCTACAGCTACATGGCGCTTGTTCCCGTCATCCAGCCTCCCATCATGCGCGCCCTGACCACAAAGAAAGAGCGCGAGATCGTGATGGAGCAGCTGCGTCCCGTCAGCAAGAAGGAAAAGATCCTGTTCCCCATCGTGGTCACCATCCTGGTCTCCCTGCTGCTGCCCTCCGCCACCGCTCTGGTGGGATGCCTGATGCTGGGCAACCTGATGCGCGAGTGCGGCGTGGTGGAACGCCTCAGCAAGACGGTGCAGAATGAACTGATGAATATCGTCACCATCTTCCTGGGCATCACGGTAGGCGCCACTGCCACCGCTTCCACCTTCCTGCGTCTGCAGACCATTGAGATCATCGTGCTGGGCGTTGTGGCATTCGGCTGCGGCACCGCGGGCGGCATCCTGCTGGCGAAGCTCATGAACAAACTGAGCGGCGGCAGGATCAACCCGCTCATCGGTTCCGCCGGCGTATCAGCCGTTCCCATGGCGGCCCGTGTATCCCAGGTGGAAGGCCAGAAGGCCCGGCCCGGAAACTTCCTTCTGATGCATGCCATGGGTCCCAATGTGGCGGGCGTTATCGGTTCCGCCATCGCTGCCGGCGTTCTGCTGAGTATGTTTGGAGGTTAATGAATTATGGCACAGGTCAAGATCACAGATACCATCCTGCGTGACGCGCACCAGAGCCAGGCGGCCACCCGCATGCGCATTGAAGAAATGCTGCCCGTGTGCGAAATGCTGGATAAAGTTGGATTCTATTCTCTGGAGTGCTGGGGCGGCGCCACTTTTGACAGCTGCCTGCGCTTCCTGCATGAAGATCCCTGGGAGCGTCTGCGCCAGCTGCGCAAGGCGCTACCCAATACCAAACTGCAGATGCTGCTCCGCGGCCAGAACATCCTGGGCTACAAGCATTATGCCGATGATGTGGTGGATTATTTCGTTAAGAAAAGCATCGATAACGGCATTGATATCATCCGCACCTTTGATGCCCTGAACGATCTGCGCAACATGGAGACTGCCGTGAAGGCCACCAAGAAGTACGGCGGAACGGCCGAGGTCGCCATGAGCTATACCACCAGCCCCGTTCACACCGAAGAGTATTTCGTGAACCTGGCGAAAGGCATTGAGGACATGGGCGCCGATCTTATCTGCATCAAGGATATGGCCGGACTTCTGCTGCCTTACAACGCTTATTCCCTCATCAGAAAACTGAAGGAAAATACCGGATTGCCCATCGTGCTGCATACTCACAACACCGCCGGCACCGGTGCCATGACCGTGCTGAAGGCCATTGAAGCGGGTGTGGATGTGGTGGATACCGCCCTGTCACCTCTGGGCAGCGGCACCTCCCAGCCCGTTACCGAGTCCATCGTTGCCACTTTGGCCGGCACCGAATATGATACCGGCTTCGATCAGGATCTGCTGGCTCAGATCGCCGAGCATTTCCGCGGCGTTGCCGCCCGTCTCACCAAGGACGGCTGGCGCGATCCCGACAAGGTGCTTTCCGTCAATGCAAAGGCCCTGCAGTATCAGGTGCCCGGCGGCATGCTCAGCAACCTGATCGGTCAGCTGAAGCAGGCGAATGCCATGGACAAGTACTATGATGTGCTGGAAGAAGTGCCCCGTGTGCGCGCTGATTTCGGCTATCCGCCCCTTGTTACCCCCACCTCCCAGATCGTCGGCACTCAGGCTGTTATGAATGTGCTGGGTGGCGAGCGCTACAAGATGGTCACCAAGGAGAGCAAGGGCCTGCTGAAGGGCGAATACGGCCGCCTGCCCGCTCCTGTCAATGAGGAAGTGCGCAGGAAGTGCATCGGGGATGAAAAAGTCATCGCTCACCGTCCCGCCGATGATATCGCTCCCGAACTGGACAAGTACCGCGAGGAGATGAAGCAGTACATGGAGCAGGAGGAGGATGTTCTGTCCTACGCCCTGTTCCCGCAGGTCGCCACCAAGTTCTTCCAGTGGCGTCAGGCGCAGAAACTGCAGGCCGATCCCGCTGCTTTTGATAAGCAGGACGGCACCATGCCTGTATAAGTCTGCACCGGAGTAAAATAAAAAGATCCGGGCTCATGCCTGGAACAGCAAGAATATCATATTGACCTCATGTACCGCCCGCTGCTTACGGGCGGTATTTTTTGAACGCGCATACGCTGTTTTGTAGGATTTGCACGGACCGCGGCGAATATACTGATTCGATACCTTATACGCAGATCATGTTTCCGCTCGTATTATATCCCGGTATATTTTCAAGAGGAGAACAGGATGTCTCAGATCAGGAATATCGGCATTTTTGCTCATGTGGATGCCGGAAAAACGACCCTTTCCGAACAGCTGCTGTTTCACGCGGGAAAGGTAAGGACCGCCGGATCGGTGGACCGCGGTACGGCCTTTACCGATTCGCTGGATGTGGAGCGGCGCAGGGGGATCTCTGTCAAGGCGACAGTGGTCGCTCTGGATTGGAAGGGCACCCGGATCAATCTGATCGACACGCCCGGGCATATGGATTTTTCCGCTGAAGTGGAGCGTTCCTTCTGGGCGCTGGACGGCGCCGTGCTGCTGGTGGACGCGGCGGAAGGGATACAGCCTCAGACGGAGGTCCTTTTCCGCGCGCTGAAGGAACAGGGACTGCCTTTTCTGTTTTTTCTGAACAAGACGGACCGTCCCGGGGCGGATGTGGACAGGACTGCCGCGCAGATACGGAAACGGCTGACAGATTCCGTTTTCCTGCTGCAGCGGGAGGATGAGACCCGCGAGTTTATCTGCGGTACGGATGAAAAACTGACGGAACGGTACCTGAATGATGAACCGGTTGCCCCGGCGGAGATCCGCGAGCGGCTCAGACTCCTTTCACAACAGGGAAAGATACATCCTGTTCTGTACGGTTCGGCGCTGAAGGATGAGCATGTGGAGGAACTGCTGGACGCGGTGGCGGAACTGCTGCCGCCGCCGGAAAACAGCGGCGGGGAGTTGTGCGGGGTGGCCTTTGCCTGCACGAATGACCGCACCATGGGACGGGGACTGTGGGTGCGCCTTTTCGGCGGAAAACTGGAAAACAGGCAGTCGCTGGATACTTTTGCCGGCAATGATCCTGTTACCGGAGAGGCAAGAACCGTTCAGAGAAAGATCACGCAGATCCGCAGCGCATCGGGAGAGGATACCGGCACCCTGAACGCGGGAGAGGCCGGCATTGTATTCGGCCTGGGAGATCTGCGGATCGGCCATGTGTTCGGCAGCGCGGAGCGTCTTCCACACCGGGTGGAACCGGGGCATTACCGCACCCCGCTGATCACCGTTCGCGTGTATCCCGAAAATGAGGAGGACACGGAAAAACTGCGCGTGGCCTGCGAGACGCTGACGCTGGAGGATTCTCTGCTGAACGCCGAATATATCCGCTCAACAAAAGAGATACACCTTCATGTAATGGGCAAGATCCAGCTGGAGATCCTTCAGGAAATGCTGGAGACGCGCTTCGGACTGAAAGTGCATTTCTCGGAACCGGCTGTGATCTACAGAGAGACGCTGGTCCGCGCGGCCCGCGGCTTTGTGGCGTATATCATGCCAAAACCCTGCTGGGCGATCCTCGAATTTCAGATGGAGCCGGCACCACGCGGGAGCGGAGTGACTTTTGCATCTGTTGTTCCCCACAGCGAGATCGAAACCAGATATCAGCATCAGGTACGGCAGGCGATCCCGCTCGCCCTGAAACAGGGAAGGAACGGATGGCCGGTGACAGACCTGAAGATCACGCTGACAGGCGGGAGTCATCATCAGTTTCATACACATCCGCTGGATTTTATCGTGGCAACGCCTATGGCGATACAGGACGGTCTGGCAAGAGGGGGAAGCCTTCTGCTGGAGCCGGTCCTTGAGATGCGGCTGATGATCCCGGCGGAATGTCTCGGCAGGATCATGAATGATGTGAACCGTATGCGGGGCGAGATCACATCCACGGAAACGGACGGGGAGAGTGTATATCTCATTGCTTCAGTTCCTGCCGCGACCAGCATGGATTATTCCACCCAGCTGGCTTCCGCTACCGGGGGCAGGGGGCTGATGAATACCCTGCTGACCGGATACCGGGAGGCGCCTCCGGACACGGAACGGAAGGTGCCCAGACGGGGAACAGACCCGCTGGATACGGCAAAATATATCCTTGCCGCCCGCAGCGCGCTGGAAGGCGGGATCTTTGATTTCTGAGGAGCATGATAAGTGCGGAATGCCCGCACGGTATCACGCTCAGGAGCTGACTGCTGACAATCGCCGCGGCGAAAGGGGAAAACGGATATGATCTGTATCACAGGAGATACACACGGGGAAGTAAGCCGCTTTTCTGCCATCGGGAAGGCCTGCTCTTTAACCCCAAAGGATATGCTGATCGTAGCCGGCGATTTCGGCTGCATTTTCGATCCTGACGGGCTGGATGAGATGAAACTGGAGAGGCTGGCTGCTTTGCCCTTCACCATCCTGTTTCTGGACGGAAATCATGAATGTTTTCCGCGGCTTTACGGCTTTCCCATGGAGGAATGGCACGGAGGAAAGGTCCACCGTGTCCGTCCCAATATTCTGCATCTGATGCGCGGTCAGATATTTGATCTGGAGGGCACTTCTGTTTTCACGATGGGAGGCGGATACTCCATAGATGTGATGTACCGTATACCGGGACGGAGCTGGTGGCCTGAGGAGATGCCCGATGATGATGAATACGCGGAAGCATGGGAAAACCTGAAGAAGCACAGCAATGAGGTGGATGTGATCATCAGTCATGCCGCACCGGAGGAGACGATGAAACTGTTCGTTCAGACCGGCGTGTTTCATGACCGC
This sequence comes from Clostridiales bacterium, assembly GCA_017577285.1. Lineage (GTDB taxonomy): Bacteria > Bacillota > Clostridia > Christensenellales > Aristaeellaceae > ZC3RG03. Next base: position 1,905 of record PITV01000060.1, on the reverse strand, counting down.
TTTTCGCAGGAGATGCGGCTGAACAATTTTCTTGAAGATGTGAGGCAGACCGTGAAACATAAAAGGTATTTTTTCGGACATCTTCACATGGATAGGACGCTGTTCCGTGATCAGACCGCGCTGTTTTATGATGTTTACGATCTTCAGATCGGAGAACGGATCATGCAGCAGGAATGACGGGCAGAACGGATGGCTGGAACAATGACCTGCGGACCGGGACAATACATTTTATATACTGATAGCCGGATGGTTGATTATCATTGCCGGGCATGTTATAATATCTGTACTGCATGTACATGAAGATCCGGTGCGCCGGGCTGCCCGGAATGTGTTTTCTGTGCAGTTGTTCATGTTATTCTCCCCGAGGTGAAATATGGTTTCAAAACTGTTCAGATCCGCGCTGATGGTCCAGATCGTGGCAGGGATCGTGGGCGTGATCGGTATGGTCGTGGATGGAGCTGTCACCGGCCGGTGTCTCGGCACGGAGGCTATGGCGGCATACGGACTGGTGACGCCTGTCGCCACCATTTTTGTTGCCTGTGCCGGCGTATGCGAACTGGGCGCCTCCATTCTGATCGGCAGACTCGTGGGTGCGCGAAAGATGGAGGAAGCCTCCTCCGCGCTTACAACATGCCTTCTGTTCGCGCTGATCCTCTCGCTCCTGATGAGCACCGCTGTATTCTGCTTCGCCGGGCAGATCGCCCGCCTTCTGGGGGCGGACGGCGTGATCGCCGATATGGGGGCGAACTATCTGAGGGGCTATGCTCTGTGCGCCCCGGCACTTCTCCTGCTGATGGTGCTGATGCCGGTCATGCAGGTAAACGGCAAGCGTCAGGTGGTGCTTGCCGCGGTGGTGACCATGACGGCCGTCAACATCACCGGCGACCTGTTCGTCGGTTTCGTCTTCAAGGGCGGTCTGTTCGGTATGGCCTTCGCCACCACTGTCAGCTATTTCGCCGCGCTTGTTCTGATGCTGCCGTATCTGTTCAGGAAGGATAATGCCCTGAGGATCACCGTGAAAGGGATCGCTCCCGGGTATGCCGGACAGATGCTGTCGGGCGGGCTGCCCAACGCGCTGCAGCAGGTGTGCAAAAGCGTGCTGATCATCATTCTGAACAGCCGGCTGCTCCGTATCGCCGACAGCGGCGCGGTGGCGGCTTTCACGGCGATCATGTCCGCCGCCAACCTGTGTATGGCACTGGGAAGCGGCATCGGTTCCGCCGTATCCATGCTGACCGGTGTTTTCGCCGGTGACAGGGATGATGTGGCCATCCGACAGCTGGTCAGGACGGCGGTTTCAAAAGCGGTACTGTATGACGCGGTCCTCTGCGCGCTGCTGCTGGCCGGAGCCGGGCTTATCATGCCGGTGTTCACATCAGACGCGGAGCTGCTCTCGCTGGCTGTTCCGGGGTTCCGGCTCTACTGCCTTTCCATGATCGGCTACGCTGTCAATGTCACACTGCGCCTTTATTATCAGGCGATGGAGCGGAAAACGCTGTCTTATATCTATGTGGTCGCGAACAGTCTGGTATTTACAGCACTGGGCGCTCTGGTGCTGGGCAGTTTGATGGGCGTGAGCGGCATATGGCTTTCCTTCCTCTTTGGTGAAACGATGTCGCTGTTGCTTCTCGCGGTGTATGTGCTCCTGACCACCGGCAAAAACATTCCGCTTGCGGAAAGATTCATGCTCATTCCGGCGGATCTGACACAGGATGTCCTTGACCGGTTTGACGGCAGTGACTGTACCGCGGAGGGGATCGTGAATGTTTCGGAGGATGTGTGCAGCTTCTGCCTGAAAAACAGCGCGGATGATAAAACGGCATTCATCCTCTCTCTCGCGGTGGAGGAATTCGGTGAATATATCCTGAAAGAGAATCAGGCTTCATCCAAAGCGCCGCTGGTGGA
>PITV01000005.1 GCA_017577285.1 Clostridiales bacterium | reverse complement strand
CTTCAATGCCTTCCAGATCGTCAGTCTCTCTGCCTCCCGCATCCGGAAGAAGGCCCGCGTCCCATTCTTTTCCCTCCAGCTGCTCGCGGAAGAAAGCCTGCGCCTCCCGGTGCTTCTCACCCGCGCCGTTCCGGATCTGTTCCGTCTCCGCGGCAGCTTCAAAGAAACTCTTTCCCTCTGCTTCCACCTGCGCGCCGTCATAAGCCGCGGCGATCTGGGAAAGGAACACATAAAGCGATGTGCCGTCAAAGATCAGGTGATGCACATCCATGAGGAATACTGTGCCCTCCGGCGTTTCGCACAGTTCAAACCGGTAAAGAGCATCCTTTTTCAAGTCAAAGGGCTTTACAAAACCCGCCTTTACCTCTTTCACGCTCCCGGCGCGAGTGCGGGCGATCTGAACATGATTTTCGCCTCCGCGCATCACAGGCGTCCCGTCTTCCGTGCCGATCGTGACGAACAGGGCAGGATGGAGCGCGGCAACCTTCTCAACAGCCCGGGCAAAACGTTCCGTATCGGCGGATGGCGGCAGATCCAGGGCAAACGCGATATTGTACCCCGTGGTTTCCGGTCTTTCCATGCATTCGAAATAGATCCCCCGCTGAACATCGGTCAGCGGAAAAACTCTGCCTGTGTATATCTCTTTCTGTACTGTATCCATATCGATCCTGTGCTCCAGTCCATATTTCCGGGTGTGGTCTTCAGAGTGCTCTGTTGTCCTCCGCTCCCGTGTCATCTTGCTTACTGTTCAATATCCATGATACCGGAAAAGCCGGTGATATCAAATATTTCCTTCACATCGGGATTCACGCGGATCAGTTTCATGCTCCCGCTTCCGCTGACCGCCTTCTGTGTACACAGAAAAATCCTCAGCCCGGCAGAGGAAATATAATCCACCCCGGCCATGTCAAACACCAGTTCCTGTGTCCGGATGAGCGGATCATTCAATTCCTTCTCCAGTTCAGGCGCCGAAAGCGTATCCAGTCTGCCCGAAAGCGTGAACCTCAGTACCGTCCCGTCTGTTTCTTTTCTGATCTCCATGGCAGTCTCCCCCGGAACCAATCAGTATTTTCTGGTCATCTGCAGGATATTCCGTCCGTTTTCCCTGCTGTATGTCACTTCATCCATGATCTCTTTCACCAGATAGATCCCCAGTCCGCCCGTCTCGCGCTGCTCAAGGGGCAGATCGATATCGGGATCCTCCGCCTGTGTTGGATCAAAGGGCACGCCCTGATCGGTGAACCGCATCCGCACCGTCTTATCCTCCGTGCAGATCCCAAGGCTCACAGTGCCCTCCCCGCCGGGATAAGCGAACTTCGCGATATTGGTGAAGATCTCCTCCACCGCCATCAGCATTCTGGAAAGGATCCTGGCCGGGATCTGCCTTGCCGCCAGCGTTTCCTCCGCGAAGCCGATGGCATCCTGAAGAGCGGCCTCCGCTGCCGGGAAATCCCGCTCCGCTGTCTCACAGTTTCCGCCCTCTCCGGCTTTTTCGCGGTAATCCAGCATCAGCATGGTGATATCGTCAAACTGTTCCTGACCGCCGGCAAAGGAATCGATATCCGCCTTCAGGCCGTTCAGCACCTGCGCGGGCGCTTCCGCCCCGTGTACATCCAGATGATCCTTCAGACGTTTGGAACCGTAAAGGCTGTTTTCCGCATCCATGGCCTCCGTCACACCATCCGTGTACAGGAACAGCCGGTCACCGGGCGACATGATCAGTTCGTTCTGCTCATACTTCACAGTATCAAAGGCAGCCAGCACCATCCCGGGTTTCGATTTCAGCCAGTCGAAGCCGCCGTCTTTCAGGCGGATCAGGGGCGGATTATGTCCGGCGTTGACATAGGTCAGTTTTCCGGAACGCAGATCCAGAACGCCCATCCACGCCGTCACGAAAATACTGGTCTCGTTGCCCTCACACAGCAGGGCATTCGCCCGGTTGAACACCTCGCAGGGTTTCAGGCCCATCTGCGCGTGATTCTTGATCAGCATCTTTGCGATGGCCATGAACATGGCGGCGGGAACGCCCTTGCCGGAAACATCGGCGATGACCACCGCCAGATGATCCTCATCGGTCATAAAGAAATCATAAAAGTCCCCGCCGACCTCTTTGGCCGGATACATGAACGCGTTCACACCGAAGGCTTCATTTTCAGCGAATTCACGGGGCAGCATGTACCGCTGGATATTGGCCGCCGCTTCCAGTTCGCCGCTGATGCGCTCCTTCTCCTTCAGGGCATCGGTCATCTCATTGATACACTGAGCGGTCACATACAGTTCATCCCGCGTATGCAGGTCCAGCGGTTTGCGCGGGAAGGCGCCGGTGGAGATATCCATCAGATAATGATTCGCGATATCCAGTTTTGCGATCCAGCGGGTGGCGAACGCGTTCAGCACGATATCCACCAGCAGGACGGATACGACGATCAGCCAGAAAAGGAGCCCGGCGGTCTTGCGGGTCTGAGCCTCGATGACCTCAACGCTCCTTCCCACAACGATCACGCCCACCCTGTTCCCGTTCTGATCTGTCAGCGGGCTGTACATGCAGAAGACCTGCTCACCCACCACATTCGCGTAGCCGCAGTAAATACCGGTCGCCTCAATGATATCGGCAACCTTCTTGTCGATATAGGTGCCGATGATGGTATTTCCCTCTGAATCAAGGGTGCTGCCGGCTACACGAAGATAATGGCCCTGCTGATAACCGCCCTTCCCGTCTCCCGCCCAGGTCAGTCCCTCATCCGGACAACGGACAAAGGTATAGGAGAAAGACCCTGTCCTGCCCTTCATGAGCTGAAAAGGTTCCAGGTAGGCGTTTTCCTCCGTGCCGTCACCGATCAGGATCGTGCCGTAAAACAGCGCGCCGTCCTGAATGCTCCAGTCCCCGTCCTCCGCGACCGGTTTGTCCTGATTCCCGGAATATGTCTTGCGGTCATGATCCGCCTGCCAGATCAGATCCTTGATATAGTTGATATCGCCCTCCATACGGCTCAGCATGGCCTGCTCCGCCATATTGCGTATGGATCGGGTCATGGTGATTTCGACAGTGGCGATCAGCAGCACAGAAAGAAGCAGGATGACGATCCTGATCCTGGAGCGCAGACTGTGCACATTGATCTTTATTTTTTTCGCGTTTTTCACGCCTGTATTTCCTCCCCGGATGTTCTGCCGCGGGATCCGGTATTTCGCATGCGCGCGGCATATGGGTACGTTCGACTCGTTCAGATATCATTATACCATTTTGGCGGATATTATCAAGGGGGGGCGGTGCGCCCGGATGAGCATACGTTGTGCCGGATACCCTCTCCGGAAAAGCAAAAAGAAAACCCCGCCGCTGCCGGGGCAGCCAACGGGGTCTCCTGATACCGGTCTGCATTCCGTTCCGTCCGGAATACCCGGAAGGAACCGCGCCGGTTCACTTTGTGATCATTTTCAGGGCGTCATCCAGCCAGTTTCCGTCGAAGAGTTCGATCAGGCCCTGGTCGCAGGCACCCGCCAGTTTGGTGTCGATGGGCAGTTTGCCCAGCACCTTCAGATTGTGGCGCTCCGCCACTTCCCCGGCATGGCCCTCGCCGAACACGTTCACATGCTTTCCGCAATCGGGGCACACGGCGTAGCTCATGTTCTCCACGATGCCCAGGACGGGAATATTCATCATATCCGCCATGTTCAGGGCTTTCTCCACGATCATACCCACCAGTTCCTGAGGCGTGGTGACCACGATGATGCCGTCCACAGGAATGGACTGGAACACGGTGAGGGGAACATCGCCCGTTCCGGGAGGCATATCGATGAACATGATATCCTTGCGTCCCCAGAGCACATCAGTCCAGAACTGTTTCACCGTGCCGGCGATAACGGGGCCGCGCCATACGACAGGCGTGGTCTCCTCTTCCACCAGCAGGTTCAGGCTCATGATATCGATGCCGGTTTTGGTCTTCACGGGCAGGATGGCGTCCTCTGTTCCCATGGCGGGATCATGGATACCGAAGGCGCGGGGAATGGAGGGGCCGGTGATATCGGCATCCATAACGCCCACTTCCAGGCCTTCGCGGCGCGCCATAACGGAAAGCATAGCCGTGACCATGCTCTTGCCGACGCCGCCCTTGCCGCTGACCACGGCGATCACTTTCTTGATGTCAGTGCCCTCATGGGGCTTTTCCAGTAAACTCTCAGGCTTGCGGGAAGAACAGTTCTGGCCGCAGGTGCTGCAATCGTGGGTACATTCGCTCATAACAAATTCCTCTTTTCTGTGTCCGGTGAACGCTTGTCACACTCACCGCATGCTATTATATACCACTTTCCAAATAAAGCAAGCAGGCACGGCTTTTTTGCCTTTTCTCTGACTGCTCCGGAGCTCATTCCTGTCCGATCATCCTCAGCAGTTCCGCCTCATCGATCACCCGGATGCCCAGTTCCTGCGCCCTTGTCAGCTTGCTGCCGGTGGCCTCGCCCGCCACCACCAGATCGGTTTTCCTGCTGACGGAACCGGCGCACTTCCCGCCGTTCTTTTCGATCAGTTCGGTCACTTCCTTGCGGCCGAGTGTGGGCAGGGTGCCTGTGACCACCAGCGTCATGCCGGCGAGAGCGGAGGATGCCGCCTGCTCCGCGGGCATGATCATGTTCACCCCGGCGGCGCGGAGCTTATCCATTACCGCCCGGTTTTCCGCGCGTGCGAAGAAATCCAGGATGCAGTCCGCGGTGGTCTCGCCCACATCATCAATGCCGGTGAGCTGCTCCCGCGAGGCGGAGATCAGATCCTCCAGAGAGGCGAAATGTTTCATGATATCCCTCGCGGTATTGCGTCCCACATTGCGGATGGCGAGGGCCGCCAGCAGCCGCGCAGGATGGCTGGCTTTGCTCTCTTCAATGGCAGCCAGGATCTTATCGGTATTCTTTTCCTTGCCGATGATGCCGCTGGCGATCAGTTCATCGCGGTGATCCTTCAGGGTGTAGATATCGCCGTAATCCTTCAGATATCCCTGCTTCACCAGTGCGTCCACCTGCTTTTCGCCCAGACCCATGATATTCATGCAGTCCAGAGAGGTGAAATACGCCACCGTTCGGCTCAGCTGTGCGGGACAGGCGGGATTGACACAGCGGATATCCGCCGTATCCTCTTCCCTGATCAACTTTTCCCTGCACACGGGGCACAGTTCGGGAGCGGTGAACACTTTCTCAGGCGGTGTAACGCAGCCGTTCAGTTTGGGAATGATCTCGCCTGATTTGAACAGCTTGTAGGCGCCGCCGATGCCCACCTGCATATCCCGGATATAATCCTGATTGTGAAGCGTGGCGCGGGATACCGATGTGCCGCACAGGCGTGCCGGCTTGCCGGTCTCCCGGTCATGGAAGATGCCGGTGAAGGTCAGCTTGCCCGTTCTTCCCACATCCACCTCGATCTCATCCATCACCACCACCCGCTCCTCGGGGGGATACTTGTAGGCGATGTGACCGGCGGAATACTTGCTGCCGGCGTGGAAATCGGCGCGCAGGGCGGTCTCATCGATCTTGACCACCGCGCCGTCGATATCATAGGAGAGCTCGCTCCTCATCTCGCCGATCTCATCGATGGCAGAAATGACCTCGTCCGCCGTCCTGCACAGTTTATGCCAGGTGACAGGCACGCCGAGGGCCTTCAGTTTTTCCATACCGCCGATATGGCTGGCGGTCAGTTCGCTATCCCCCTGCTGCACATTGAAGATGAACATGCGCAGCCCGCGCTCCTTCGTGATGGACGGATCCAGCTGGCGCAGGGTTCCTGCCGCCAGATTGCGTGGATTGGCGGCGGTCTTCTTTCCGTTTTCCTCCTGCAGGGCATTATAGCGCTCGAAATCCTCGTGAGACATATAGACCTCGCCGCGGATCTCCAGAGAATCCCAGGGGGCGTCCAGCTCCTGCTTCACATCGGGGATCACCAGCGCGTTGGCGGTCACATCCTCACCGGTAAGGCCGTCTCCGCGGGTTTCCGCCAGCACCAGATGCAGTTTCCCGTCCTCCCTGCGTTCATAGCGCAGCGTCATGGAAAGACCGTCGATCTTGGTCTCCACCGAAAAGGCGCAGCCGGGGTGCAAAATGTGCACCTTTTCCACCCAGGCGGTTACATCCCCCTTGCTGAACACATCCTCTATGCTCAGCATGGGCACATTATGGGTGACCTTCACGCCCGCGGTGCGCTTCGCCACGCCGCCGATCTTCTGGGAGGGCGAATCGGGTGTGATCCATTCCGGATGCTCCCTTTCCGCCGCCTTCAGCTGCTGCATGAGCTGATCATACTCAAAATCCGATATGGTGGGCGCGTCCTGGTTGTAGTAGGCGTCCATATGCACATTGATGGTATCCTTCAGGGAAAGATATTCCTGATAGGTCATGCTTTTTTCTCCTTTGCGTACACCTGTCAAATCATATCAAAGAGCGGCCGGATCTTACCCTTCCAGTTTTGCGATAGGAGCGATGGCCAGGCTGAATTCCCGCACTCCGTAGACGGGGAAGGCGATGGTGATGCGTGCCGCGGCACCCTTTCCGGTAACGCTCTGCACCGTTCCGACACCGAATTTCTTATGCAGCACCCGGTCGCCGGGCTTGTACATGGCAAGCATGGAATCAGAGACTGCCGCGCCGCCGAAGCCCTTTGTCACACCCGGGATATTGAGCCCTCCGCCCTTCACGGCGGGGGCGGACGGCGTCTGCGCGCGGACGGGATATGCGTTCCTGACAGGCGGTTGCGGATACGAACTGTATACCGGCGTGCCGTAACCGGCACCGGCACGCTGCGCACCTGCGAAATCATCCTTCAGAAGCCTTGAAGGGATCTCCCTGAGAAACACGGAGGGAGCGTTGTGAGTGATCTGATTGTAGAGAAGGCGGCGCCTCGCGCAGGAAAGGAACAGGTTTTTCTTCGCCCGCGTCATGCCCACATAGCACAGTCTGCGCTCCTCCTCCATGCGGTTCTCCTCCTGCAGGGAGCGGGCGGACGGGAAGATCCCCTCCTCCATGCCCGCCATGAAGACCGTTTCATATTCCAGGCCCTTGGCGGTATGCAGCGTCATCAGCGTCACATACCGGGGCGCCTCAGCTTCCCGGTCCAGATCGCTGACCAGAGCCACATTCTCCAGAAACGCCTCCAGAGACTTGTCATCGCTCTGCTTCTCAAACTCGGTGGCGGAGCCGATGAACTCGTTCAGGTTCTGAAGGCGGGCCTCCGCCTCTTCCCCTTCCTCATTCTCAAACTGCTCCTTCAGACCGGCTTTCGTGATGACAAAATCCACATACTCGCTCAGTTTCATCTGATCCTTCCGGGACATCAGTTCAAAGATCAGGTTCGTGAATTCACCCACGCACTTTCTGGGACGACTGCCGAGCGTATCCGGCAGGCAGGACAGCACGGAAAAGACAGGTACGCCCTCCCGGCGGGCCTCCTCATCCAGCGCCGCCACAGTGGAATCACCGATGGAGCGCTTGGGAACATTGATAATGCGCTTCAGTGAGATATCATCGGCCGGGTTGACGATCAGGCGCAGATACGCCAGCGCGTCACGCACTTCTCTGCGGTCATAGAAGCGGGTGCCGCCGAACACTTTATAGGGGATGCCCGATCGCATCAGCATTTCTTCGATAACGCGGCTCTGCGCATGGGTGCGGTAAAGCACCGCCATTTCGCTGTAGGGAGTCACCTTGCTCTGACGGCGGATCTGCTCACAGATCCAGGCCGCCTCCTCCCGCTCATCTCCCGCGCTGTACAGGCGGATCAGATCCCCCGCCTCGTCATCGGTCCACAATGTCTTTTCCTTGCGTCCGGTATTGTGGGCGATCACCTGATTGGCGGCATCCAGAATATTGGCGGTGGAGCGGTAGTTCTGCTCCAGCTTGATGACCGTGGCATCGGGAAAATCTTTTTCAAAATCCAGAATGTTGCGGATATCGGCGCCGCGCCAGCCGTAGATCGCCTGATCATCATCGCCCACCACGCACAGGTTGCGGCTGCCGGCGGTCAGCAGGCGCACAAACTCGTACTGCGCCATGTTGGTATCCTGATACTCATCCACATGCACATACTCGAACCGGTCGCGGTAATAGTCAAGGACCGGCGGATGATCGGCAAACAGCTGCAGCGTCTTCATGATGAGGTCGTCAAAATCCAGCGCGTTGGCGCTGCGCAGACGCTCCTCATAGGAAATGAACACATCGTGGATCTGCCCGCAGCGGTAATCCCGGGCACTCTGGGCAAACCACTCATCGGGGGTGAGCAGTTTGTTCTTCGCATCGGAGATCGCCCAGGAAACGCTCCTGACAGGCAGTTCCTTTTCATCGATATTCAGGGCTTTCAGGGCGCCCTTGATGACCCGCTCCTGATCATCATCATCATAAATGGTGAAGGAACGCTTATAACCGAGTTTTTCAATATCCCGGCGCAGGATGCGCACGCAGACAGAATGGAAGGTGCCCAGCCACATATCCGTTGCTTCACCGCCCACCAGCCTTTCCACGCGGCTCTGCATCTCCCTTGCCGCTTTGTTGGTAAAGGTCAGCGCCAGGATCTTCCAGGGCTTTACGCCCTGCTGTATGAGATTGGCGATACGGTAGGTGATGGTGCGGGTCTTGCCGCTTCCGGCGCCCGCAAGGATCAGTACCGGGCCCTCCAGTGTGGTGGCCGCCTTGCGCTGCATAGGGTTCAGGTCATTAAGATCCATCATTTTTCCTCTTTCGGTCAACTGCTCTTTTCTCACTGATATTATACCACAGACCGGCACGGATTTCCACAAAAAAGGCATCCGGAGGCAAAAGAAAAATCCCCCGGAAAGGGGATCTTTCTCTGCCGCTGTTACAGGATATATTTTCTCATATCCACCTGACGGGCGGTCTTCAGATGCTCGTTGACATAGGCGGGCGTGATGTTCAGATACACATCCGGCATCTCGTCTCCGCCGGCGTTGAAGGACACATCCTCCAGCAGTTCCTCGAACACGGCATGCAGACGGCGGGCGCCGATATCCTCGCCCACTTCATTGGCCAGCATGGCAATGCGGGCGATCTCGCTGAGGGCGTCATCATCAAAGGTCAGGTGCACCTTGTCCACTTCCAGCATGGCGGCATACTGACGGGTAAGGGCATTGTCGGGCTGGGTGAGGATCTTGATGAAATCCTCCTGCGTGAGGGATTTCAGGTTTACATGAACCGGGAAGCGTCCCTGTAGTTCGGGGATCAGGTCGCTCACCTTGGCCACATGGAAAGCGCCGGCGCCAATGAACAGCATGAAATCGGTCTTCACGGGGCCGTACTTGGTGTTGACGGTGGAGCCTTCCACGATGGGCAGGATATCCCGCTGCACTCCCTCGCGGCTCACATCAGGGCCGTTGGAGCTGCCTTTTCCGGCGATCTTGTCGATCTCGTCCAGGAACACGATGCCGCTCTGCTCGGTGCGGCGGACCGCTTCCTCTTTCACGGCATCCTGATCGATCAGCTTGGAACTTTCCTCCGCGACAAGGATCTTGCGGGCTTCCTTCACCTTCACCCGGCGGATCTTGGTGCGCTTGGGTAGCATATCGCCCATGATATTGCCGATGGCGATGGGCGCGCCGTCCACTTCCAGCTGGGGAGCGCTCTCCTCCACCTCGATCTCCAGTTCCCTGTCCTCCAGCTCGCCGCGGCGCAGCTGTTCGCGAAGATCGCTCCTGCGCAGCGCGATGGCGTTCTTTTCCTCATCGGATTTTTCAGGCTCCCGGGCTTTTCCCAGCAGCACATCCAGAGGATTGGCGCTTTTCTGCGGTTTGGGCGGATCGGCAAGCAGTGTCAGCAGACGTTCCTCCGCCATCACTTCGGCGCGGGTGCGCACCTTCTCGGCAAACTCATCCTTCACCATGCGCACGGCGTTCTCGGTCAGATCGCGGATGATGCTCTCCACATCACGGCCCACATAGCCCACCTCGGTGAACTTGGTGGCTTCCACCTTGATGAAGGGCGCCTTCACCAGCTTTGCCAGACGGCGGGCGATCTCGGTCTTACCCACACCGGTGGGGCCGATCATGAGGATGTTCTTGGGGAATACTTCCTCCCGCATCTTTTCATCCAGGCAGCTTCTGCGGTAACGGTTGCGCAGGGCGATCGCCACGGCGCGCTTGGCCTCATCCTGACCTACGATGTAGCGGTCCAGTTCCCGCACGACCTCACGGGGCGTCATTTCCTTGTACATCCGTTACACCTCCTCCACGATGATATTGTCGTTGGTATAAACGCAGATGCCCGCGGCGATATGCAGCGCCTTCTCGGCGATCTCCCGGGCGGAGAGGTCTGTATTCTGCACGAGTGCGCGCGCGGCGCTCAGGGCGTAATTCCCGCCGCTTCCGATGGCAGCCACACCGTCATCGGGAGACATGACTTCGCCGGTGCCGCTCACGATGAGCATGCCCGTCTTGTCCGCGGCGATCAGCATGGCTTCCAGCTGGCGAAGACCCTTGTCGCCCCGCCAGTCCTGTGCCAGCTGCACGCAGGCGCGCTCCAGATTGCCGCCGCACTGGTTCAGCTTGTCCTCCAGGCGCTCGCACAGGGAGAAAGCGTCCGCCACAGAACCGGCAAAGCCGGTAACGACCGTATCGTTATAGATGCGGCGCACCTTGTGAGCCGTGCTCTTGAAGATAGTGGATTCCCCCATCGTCACCTGTCCGTCACCGGCTACGGCGCATTTTCCATCCCGCAGCACGGCGCAGATCGTTGTTCCCATCATTTTCATGTTCATTCCTCCGAAGAATCCTTATTATCTGTATCGGTTTCAGTTGTTTCCGGAACGTATCCGCTGATCTGATCAATGATCTCAAGCGCCCCGTCCGCCATCATCTCATACTTCTGCTGTTTGGAATGGAAGCGCCCGGAGGGCGTCCGGATGATGCCGAAGGTGACATTCATGGGCTGGAAGGAACCGTTGGGACTGCTGACATAATAGCCCAGAGAACCCAGCGCCGTCGATCTGGTGAAATCGATGCTTTCCTCACCCCGGCAGCGGCACGCCATATCGATGCCTGCCACCATGCCGGAGGCGGCACTCTCCACATAGCCCTCCACACCGGTCATCTGTCCGGCGAAGTACAGACCGGGACGCTTTATCATCATGTAATGCTCGTTCAGAACGCCCGGGCTGTTCAGGAAGGTGTTCCTGTGCATAACGCCGTAGCGCGCGAATTCCGCGTTCTCAAGGCCGGGGATCATGCCGAATACCCGCTTCTGCTCGGGGAATTTCAGCCTTGTCTGAAAGCCCACCAGGTTGTACAGCGTGGCGGCAGCGTCATCCTGCCGCAGCTGCACCACGGCATAGGGTTCCTTTCCCGTACGGGGATCGGGCAGACCTACGGGCTTCAGCGGCCCGAACGCCAGCACCATGTGCCCACGCTTCGCCATGCTTTCAACAGGCATGCACCCGTCAAACACCTTCTTTTCCTCGAAGCCGTGAACAGGGGCGCATTCCGCGCTCTGCAGCGCCAGCACAAAGGCGTCATATTCCTCCCTGCTCATGGGGCAGTTGAGATAGTCATCGCCTCTGCCGTAGCGGGAAGCCCGGAACACCTTGTTCATATCCAGAGAATCCGCCGTCACGATAGGCGCCGCGGCATCATAAAAATTGAGAGTGGATATCTCCTCCATGCCGGCGATGGCCTCGCTGAGCGCCTCAGAAGTCAGGGGGCCCGTGGCGATGATGGCCGGCGCTTCCGGGATCCCGGTCACCTCTTCCTCATGGAGCGTCACCAGCGGATGGCTTTTCAGCGTGTCCGTGATAAAGCCCGAGAAGATATGCCGGTCCACAGCCAGCGCGCCGCCGGCGGGCACCTTTGCCTTTTCCGCTGCCGTCATAATGATGGAACCCATGCGCCGCATCTCTTCCTTCAGCAGGCCCACCGCGTTGGAGAGCCTGTCGGAACGCAGGGAATTGGAACAGACCAGTTCCGCGAAACCGGCACTGTGATGGGCGGGCGACATGCGCCGGGGCTTCATCTCATACAGATCCACGGGAACGCCCCGTTTCACCAGCTGCCACGCGGCCTCGCAGCCCGCCAGGCCCGCGCCGATGACCTTTACCCGCGTATCTGTCATTCCTGCTCCTCTTTCTGCACCTGCACGCGATATCTGCAGGTCTCATTGGCACACAGGTGCCAGGTCTCGCCCTTGTTGTTCAGTTTCTCGGTCATGTAGCTGCCGCACTTGGGGCATTTTTCCTCCACGGGTTTCTCCCAGGATACGAAATCGCACTCCGGATAGTGTTCACAGCCGTAGAAGCGGCGGTTCTTCTTGCTGATCTTTTCCAGCAGCCTGCCGCCGCACTTGGGACAGGAGGCTTCGATATAGTTGAGGATGGGCTGGGTGTTGCGGCAGTCGGGGAAATTGGGGCAGGCGAGGAATTTGCCGAAACGGCCCACACGGTACACCATCCGGGCGCCGCATTTGTCGCAGATCACATCGCTTTCCTCAGCCTTGATCTCCACCTTCTCGATGGCGCTCTCCGCCTTCTGAAGCATCTCGTTGAATTCAGGATAGAACTGGCGTATCACTTTCTTCCACTCGGTCTTTCCCTCCTCCACCTCATCCAGCTGGGTCTCCAGAGACGCGGTGAACTCGGTATCCACGATCTCCCCGAAGTAATCGCACATCATATCGGTGATCATGCAGCCCAGTTCGGTGGGATACAGCCGCTTGCTCTCGCGGGCCACATAGCCGCGGGAAATGATGGTGGAAATGGTAGGCGCGTAGGTGGAGGGACGGCCGATGCCCTTTTCCTCCATGGTGCGCACCAGCGTGGCTTCCGTATAGCGGGCAGGGGGCTGGGTGAAATGCTGTTCCGCCGTCACGTCCTCGATGCGGACAGGATCGCCCTCCTTGAAATCGGGCAGCATGCTTTCAGCCGTTTCGGTCTGCTGTTCATCGGTGCCTTCCTCGTACACGCAGGTGAAACCGGCAAAGCGCTTGTGCTCGCCATAGAAGCGCAGGCCCATGCCGCCGCCGTTCACATCCATGGTCATGGTATCATAAACGGCGTTCTTCATCTGGCTGGCCAGGAAACGGTAATAGATCAGGCGGTACAGTTTGTACTGGTCGTGGGTCAGGGAGGAAGCCACAGACTCGGGCGTTCTGGAGATATCGGTGGGACGGATGGCTTCGTGGGCGTCCTGGGCATCCCGGTTCCCCTTGTACATGATGGGCTCCTCGGGCAGGTAATCCTTGCCGTACACCACGGGAATATAGGCGCGCACAGCGTTCATGGCATCATCGGAGATGCGGACGCTGTCGGTACGGATATAGGTGACCAGACCCTGCGTGCCGCCGGAGGCCAGATCGACGCCTTCGTACAGCTGCTGTACGATCTGCATGGTCTTGAGGGTGGTAAAGTTCAGCTTGCGGCCCGCCTCCTGCTGCAGAGAAGAGGTGGTGAAGGGAGGCGCGGGCTGCTTTCTGCGCTCACCCATGCGGATGGCGTATACGGCAAAATCATTTTCGCGGATCCGCTGCGCCGCGGCGTTTGCATCCGTGCCGTTGGTCAATTCGGCCTTTTCGCCGTCAATGGTCGCAAGACGCATCCTGAAGCTGGTCTTGCGGCCGCGGGGCACGGGCAGAGTCGCCACGACATCAACATCCCAGAACTCATCGGGGATGAAGGCCTCGATCTCCTTCTCGCGCTCCACCACCATGCGGGTAGCCACAGACTGCACGCGGCCCGCGGACAGTCCCTTTTTCACCTTAGCCCACAGCAGCGGGCTGATCTTATAGCCCACCAGTCGGTCCAGCGCGCGGCGGGCCTGCTGGGAGTCCACCAGATCCATATTGATCTTGCGGGGATTCTGAAGAGCCGCTTTCACCGCCTTGGGCGTGACCTCATGGAATTCGATGCGGCAGGCGGACTCGGGATCGATGCCCAGAGTCTGCGCCAGATGCCAGGAAATAGCTTCTCCCTCGCGGTCAGGGTCGGTTGCGAGATACACGGTGGAGGCGTTCTTCGCTTCCTTGCGGATCTTGGACAGGATCTTTCCGCGGCCGTGAATGGTGATATACTTCATCTCGAAATCGTCATCCACATCCACGCCCAGCTGAGACTTGGGCAGATCCCGGATATGTCCCTGGGATGCCTCCACCTTGTAGCCTTTTCCCAGATATTTGCTGATGGTACCGGCCTTGGCGGGAGATTCCACGATGACCAGTTTGTTGCTGATTGCCATATTGATTTCCTCCGATCCCTCTTACGGATTTTTTCGTTTTTATTATGAACACATTGTCAGCAGTCCGCTGTTTTCATTTTCTTTTCAGGGCATAGGCCCTTCCCGCACGCTTTTCGATGATATCCTCTATCTCCAGCAGGGTAAGGGCGGCGCTCAGGTCTCCGGGCGGCATGCCCGTCTCCTCCGCCAGTTCCTCAAAGGTCTTTTCCTCCAGCGCCAGAGCACGCAGCACGGGATCATCGCTTTCCGTGAAGGACAGCTGCTCGCCCGCGTCATCCGGCTCATCATCGCTTGTCTTCCAGCCGAGCCCTTCCAGGATGTCCTCCGCGCAGGTGCACATCGCAGCCCCTTCCTTCAGCAGTTTCAGGGGCAGCTCGCTGCCGGGCGCGTCCACATTGCCCGGCAGGGCGAACACCTCCCTGCCCTGTTCCAGCGCGTAATTCACAGTGGAATTGGTGCCGCTTTTCAGCCGCGCCTCGATCAGGAGCAGCGCCTGGGAAAGGCCCGAGATGATGCGGTTCCGCAGCGGAAAATGATACGCCAGCGGCTGTGATCCCGGCGGATACTCGCTGATGACAGCCCCTCCGGCATAAAGGATATTTTCCATCAGCACCCTGTTTTCCGGCGGATAGCACACATCCGCTCCGCAGCCCAGCACGGCCACCGTTTTCCCGCCGCCGGCCAGGGCGCCCTCATGCGCCGCCGTATCGATGCCCCGGGCCATGCCGCTGATGACGGTCACGCCGTTCCTCGCCAGTTCCTTCGCGATGGCAAAGGCCTGCTGACGCCCGTAGCGGGTATCGCGGCGGCTTCCGACGATGGATACGCATTTTCCCGAAGGCAGCGCGCCCCGCACATACAGCGTCCCGGGCGGGTCTGTAATGTGCCTGAGCAGCTCCGGGTAGGCGTCATCCCCGATGGATACCGTCCACATGCCGCTTTCGCTCATGGCCGCTCTGATCTCCTCCGGCGAAAGCGCCTTTTCAGATATACCGGTTTCTTTCATAAACATTCTCCCGTATCAGACATGTCCGGGATCCTTACCTTCCCCAGTATTTGTTATCCGCGGTGCGGTACTGGATGGCCTCGGCGATATGAGGCAAACGTATCTGTTCCTCTCCCGCCAGATCGGCGATGGTGCGGGCCACCTTCAGCACCCGCTGATAGCCGCGCATGCTCAGATGCATCCTGTCCACAGCCGTTTCCAGCATTTTCTGTCCCGCGCTGTCCAGCGCGCAGAATTCTTCTATCGCCTTGTTGTCCATCTGGGCGTTGGCGAACATCTCCCTGTCCTTCAGGCGTCCGCGCTGCATCTCCCGGGCGGCCTGCACCCGCGCTCTCACGGCTGCGCTGCACTCGGAGGGAGCGGATGTCTGTATCTCGCTGACGGGAACGGCATCCACCTCCAGCTGCAGATCGATACGGTCCAGCATGGGTCCGGATACCCGGTCCAGATATTTTCGGATCTCGTGATCGGAGCAGTGACACTGACGGGTACGGCTTCCGTAATATCCGCAGGGGCAGGGGTTCATGCCCGCCACCAGCATGGTGCGGCACTGATACCGCGTGTGCGCCCTGGCGCGTGAAACAGTGACAAAACCGTCCTCCAGGGGCTGACGCAGGGATTCCAGCACGCTGCGGGGGTATTCCGGCAGTTCATCCAGAAACAGCACTCCGTTGTGCGCCAGAGATATCTCGCCGGGCCTCGCGTCCATGCCGCCCCCTACCAGAGAAGGCAGGGAGGCCGAATGATGGGGTGTACGGAAGGGGCGGTTCGTGATCAGGCCCTGTCCCGGCGCGATCATCCCGGCAATGGAATGGATACGGGTGACCTCAAAGGCTTCCTCCACGGTCATATCGGGCAGGATCCCCGGCAGACACCGGGCCAGCATGGTCTTTCCGCTGCCGGGCACGCCGATCATCAGCATATTGTGACCGCCTGCCGCGGCGATCTCCAGCGCTCTGCGGGCGCCCTGCTGCCCCCTGACCTGAGACAGGTCAAAGGCTTCGGTCCGCTCCGTCAGGCATTCACTGTAGGAACGCTGGCACTGGGCCACAAGAAGGGCTTTCCCGCTCAGATGATCCACAACCTCCTTCAGCGTATAGGCGGGGTACACATACATGCCCTCCACCGCCTGCACCTCCGCCGCGTTGCCCGCGGGAAGGATGACGCTGTCCACGCCCTGCTCCCGGGCGGCGATCACCATGGACAGAACGCCGCGCACCGGAACAAGGGTGCCGTCCAGCCCCAGCTCGCCCAGGGTGAGGGTCTTAAGGAGATCTGGCAGTGCAGCCTGACGGCTGGCGGAGATCATGCTCAGCGCGATGGGCAGATCAAAGGCCGCGCCCTCCTTTTTCAGATCACCAGGAGCCAGATTGATGGTCACATGGCTTTCGGGACAGGCGTAGCCGCTGTTGCGCAGGGCGGAAAACACCCTGTCACGGCTCTCCCTCACGGCGGCGTCCGGCAGCCCCACCATGGCAAAGCTGAAACCGCCGGGGGCAATATCCGTTTCGACTGTTACAGGACAGCCGTCAATGCCCTGCAGGGCATAACACAGCGCGCGTGCCAGCATGGTATCCCTCCTTCCGGGTCAAAGTTTCTTCAAAGGCTGCTCCGGTACCCTTTTTCATATCAGTACCACAGCCAGTTATCGAACCAGCGCATCCCCTCCAGCCAGCCGGTGCTCACTTCTATGCCGCTGGCATAGGGGAAGAACGCGATAAACATCACAAGACAAAGCACGATATAGGCGATCAGTATACAGAGGAAAACAGGCGATCCCGGCCGCTTTTCCGCCCCTTCCGGAACTCCGGCGCATACCGGTGCCGCGATGCGGGCTCTCCGCGCCGTGAACATATCCTCAAAAGTGCTCAGCACGGTCATGGCCGCCAGAATGATCACAGGCACGCAGGCGAAATAGTGATAGATATAGGTGCCTCTGGGCACGAATGTCCAGGGCAGGAACTGTACCGCGAAGACCACCAGCAGCCACTGCATGCTGTGACTGTCCTTCAGCGCCGCCGGCGCGTCGCTCCCCCTCAGGGACCACTGCCGTCTGCAGTACACATAGATCAGCACGATCATGATGAGCATGGCCAGCAGGCCTCCCCACCACACGGCGGGATTGCCCATGGTCATGATGGTGGAGCCCACATCGCTGCCATCGGCGTAAACGCCCTGATAGAACCACATAGGTCTGGCATCGATGGGCCATTCATACCAGGGGGAATAGAAGTAATGATCCATTCCCAGCCCCGGCGTGGAGTGATAGCCCAGCATTCCGCCCACCTCACCGGTAGTGAAATACCTGCCCACCGCGGCCACAATCACCTTTTCCACAGTAACGCCGCCGTCATACGCGAAATACGGGATATAGGACATGTAATAGATCACAAGCGGGATGAGGATGAAGAAAACGATGCAGGAAAGGAGCGTCCCGAACAGTTTCAGATGCCCGGACGAGACCGTGCGGCGGATCTTCTCTCTCTGCTCATCGCCGCAATCATCAAAATCGTCCTCCCGCACCATCCTGCGTGCCTTTCTCACCTGCAGGCAGCGCCAGATCCAGGTAACAAAGAACAGGATGGCAAGGCCGATGCCGTTATAGCAGCCGGTCCATTTGCTTGCCACGGAAAGTCCCATGAAGACGCCGGAAGCCAGCAGCGGCACAAAGGTCTTCCAGTATTTTGTGCCGAAATAATTTTGTTTCATCCAGTAGAACATAAAGTACACGCTCCAGAGGATGAACAGCACCACATAGCTGTCAATGGTGGCGATGCGCGTCTGTGTGAAATGCATGCAGTCCAGCGCCAGGATCAGGATGGCGCCCACGGCGTAGCGCCGGCGCTTCAGCAGCAGTCTCGCGATCATATAGATGGCGGGAAGCATGAACACGCCGCAGAGCGCGCCCGGCAGTCTCCACCCGAACGGGCACATGCCGAAGATGCCCACGCTCCAGCTTATGATGACCTTTCCGAGGGGCGGATGGGTGGTCTCGTACACCCTCAGGCCGTGCAGATGCTCATAGGCCGTGCGGGCATGATAGATCTCGTCAAAATATGTGCTGTTCCACCATGAGGGCTCTCCCTCCAGCGTATCAGGCTCATCGCAGAGAACCGCGGCCTCCCGCGGACCGGAGACCAGGGTGAGGGGAATGACCTCATCCGTGAACGCGTCCCGGCACAGGAACTCGAACAGGCTCATGTCGCTGCAGCCCGCCAGACATACCCTGAGATACCTTCCGGAAAGCACATAGCCGCCGCAGACATACTTCCAGCCGAAACAGTCGCCGTCAGCGCTCTCGCACAGATAGGTCTGCCCGGTGCCGTCCGGAGAATCCGCCGTGACAAGGTTGAATGTATAGTTCTCCACCCACTGGATGCCGGAATAGTACAGCGCCTTGAAATTCCGGTGACTGCCCAGATCGAAGACAAGGACATTCTCATCAAAGGCGGGATCATAATAGCTTTCGGGAACCGGCAGGAAAGCGCTGTTATCCTCCGCCAGGGTGCGGGCCAGCAGTCCGCTTCCGGCCTGATCCAGCACATCCTGTTCATCGCAAAGGGCGGCGTGTCCCTCAAATCCCGATGCGAGAACAAGGGGGATCTGCTCACCGGTCTCAGCGTCATAGCACAGGAACTCACCGATGTTCGCGTCATAGCACTTGGTGAAATCCACCTTCAGATATCTTCCCCTGAAGGCGGTGCCGGAAAACGCTTTCCAGCCCAGGCCGTCCATATTGTCGATATACCTGTCGGCACACAGTTCCCAGTTCTGACCGTCCTCCCCGGTGGAGATCATCAGCTTGCCGGAGGCGCGGCCGGGATCGGTATAGAATTTCAGAATGAAATCGCGGCTCTCGCCCAGATCGAAAACAGCACAGTCGCGGTATGTATACTCTGTCTGCGGCGCTTTCATCGAGCCCAGATTTGTCAGCGCCAGCACGGCATACAGCACTGTTGCCACGCCCATGATCAGCCAGTCCCGTCCGGTCATGCGCCCGGTCTTTTCCTGTTTTCCGCTGCCGCCCTCAGAGCCGGTCAGGGAATCGCGCAGCCGATGCTGTTTCCTGCCGCGGGTATAGGGAGAAAGCTCCCACGGGCTCCCGCCTGTCAGGCACAGATCCGCGCCGATCCATACACCCAGCATGGCGCACACGAAATTGCCTGCGGCAGACATGTATTCCAGAAATGCCGTATCGCTTCCGATATCGAAAGCCGGCGCGCTCAGATGCCCGTCCACGCCGCCGATGCGCATATTGCGCTCCAGCACGCAGCCCACGTTCATCAGGCTGAAGGCGCTCACGCCCAGCAGCAGCCAAATGATGCGGCGGTCCTTTTCCACGATAAAGGCGATCACCAGCAGCATCAGGGCCGGGAACAGATAGCGTTCATGCATTTTGGTGGCGGTATTGAAAAGCAGCAGCAGCAGAACAGCGCCCGCCAGCGGCAGATGGCGCAGATCCCGTCCCCCCGCCAGCAGCCACAGGGACAGACCCACGCTGAGGATGATCATCAGCATGCCCCAGTCATCAGACATGATGCCGCTCCCGGAAGCGGAAAGGAGCAGATAAACCAGGCATCCGCCCAGTACGAGCACAAGGACGCCCAACTGCAGGGCGGTGCGCTTATATCCGCCTCTGGTAAAGCAAAAAGCAAAGGGCAGAATGAAGGTCAGCGCGCACAGGATCACCATCATGGTGCTGACCGGAGTGGTCTCCGCGTCCTTCCAGTTCTCTCCCAGCAGGAAGAACAGATTGCAGCCGTTCACACTGCAGCAGTTATAGGAGGACAGGGTGGCTCCGTACAGGCAGATCAGCCAGTCAGCCCTCTGTCCGCGGCAGGAGAAGGTATACAGGCAGGAGGCCTCGCCCGTATCGACCGAGCAGGTGAGCCGGTAGCGGGAACGGTAGTGATTCTCCTCCGCGCCAAAGTCATCGGTCGTCTGGAAAACAGCCTCTCCCAGCGTGATATACACCGTATTCCCGGAAACGCGCCAGGAACCGGAGCTGATCAGTTCATCCCCGTTCATCATGCGGACGCTTCCGTCCGAACAGCAGTATACGGCGGCGCCGGAAGGATCGGCTTCCTCCACCTCATCGCTGTTGTGATAAAAGACCTGTACCTGATCGCATTCAAAGGTATAGGATATCTCCGTCCGGGCGGGATCCTGCTCCGGCGCGCTGATGCCCACGCCCTGCTTCAGGGCGGTCATATCGGTAAAGAGCAGGAAAATGATGCCCAGCACCAGAGCGGACGCCGCAAAACCGGCGCCTGTACTGATCAGGCGCTTTTTCAGAACAGAGGGGGCATTCCCGGTGCTTCCGTCAGCAGTTTTATCACTCTTTCTGTTCTCAGCAAAGGCAAGGATGATATCCAGGATCAGCGCGGCAACTCCCAGCGGACCGAACATGAGCGCCTGAGGCTTCATCAGCACGGAAACCGTATACACAGGCAGTGCGCATGCCCAGTTGTGCCGGATCGCGAGGATCACGCTGATGCCCAGGAACAGGGCCATGACCGCATCAGACTGTCCCCACGCGGCGCCGGTGCATACCGTGACCGGGCAAAGGATATAGATGAGGCTCATGACCAGCGCCCTGCGCCTGGAGGTATACTTCAGGCCGGCCAGACAGATCGCGGCGGCCAGAGCAAAATCGCACAGGATGGAGGGCATTTTGATGCTGAGCAGAGAGCCGTTCCCGAATATGGAAGTCAGCCAGAGCACCAGCATATATCCCGGCGGATAATCGCAGAAGCTCTCCGTGGTATAGAATCGGGTCGTTCCGGTGCCGCGGATATCCCCGGCCCAGGCCGTGAAGTCATTCACATCGATATCATAGCCCGTCACGCGCACAGCAACGATCATGCGTATGACAAAAGCGGCGATCAGCACCAGCGCCGCAGCGATATATCCCGCGGGAGAGCGGGACGCGGTCAGATCCTTTCTGTCATAGCGGGCCCATACCAGAAGGATATCGGCAAAGACGATATACAGGATCGCTGAAAAAAGGATGGTGATGATGGATGACAGCGCGGTGCTCCCGCCTGCCTCCGTCTCCTCCTCATAAGCCTGGGATTCCTCCCAGGAAAACCATTCATCAGCAAATACGCCGTCCGGAAGGCTGTCTTCCTTCGTAAGCGTCACATCCCGGAAACAAGCGGATCCGGTAGCTTCTCCGCTGTACCCGCCCAGACGCAGGAAAACCGTAAGCCCGGTCTGTGAAGCGCCGGTCCTGCCCCAGTAGGTGATCTCCTTCCATTCTCCGCCGGTGGAATACACCTGTTCGGAAAAGCAGTACAGCCCCTCAATGGAGAAATTGGCTCCGCGTCCGCCTTCCGCCTCGGCACAGATATAGCCGTGCAGACAGTAGATGCTGTCCGGCTCCACCTGCACATACTGCGCCAGACGCGCGTCATTCTCAGAAAAGTTGGTAATGCAGAAGCAGGGCTTCCCATCGATCTCCCGGGTGCAGAACTCCGTTACATCGGCGCTTTCATACCAGGCTTCGGTATACCAGCCCTCGGGGATGCCCCACGTGTCTGTACGGGAAAAATCGCCGTTCTCAAGGATCCCGGCCCTGTCCGTGCTGTTCCTGGGAAGCAGAATGACCAGCAGGCAGATGACCGTCAGCAGCACAGCGGCGGCGATCAGCCATATCTTCCGTTTCGGTTTCGTAAAAAGCGTTTTTTTCTGTTCTTTTTTATCCGTTCTCATATCCGGTTTTCCTTATACTGATATCCCAACCATATATTTTTCACAGTTTCAGAATGCTTTTTTATACCAGGAGATTCCCGCCGCCATGATCTCCACGATATCATAGCGCACTTTCTCAGCGGGATGCGTCTTCAGATACCCCTCCGCGGCGCTGCGCATACGGCGGCGCTTGTTCTGATCAACTGCCAGCTTTCCGCTTCCCAGCGTGCCGTCAGGGCGGTACTTCACTTCCTCAAAGCACACGGTATCCCCGTCCAGCGCGATGATATCGATCTCCCCCGCGCCGTAACGGAAACGCTTTTCCAGGATCTTCAGTCCCTGCTTTTTCAGATATTTCGCCGCCAGCGCCTCGCCCCGCAGCCCCTTCAGATACTCGCTCATAACTCAACGAAATGCCCGATGAAAGACCTGCGGTGGATGGGACAGGGGCCGTACTTTTTGAGCGCCGCGATATGCTCGGCTGTGCCGTAGCCCTTGTGCTTCGCGAAGCCGTACTCGGGGTACAGGACGTCCATTTCCATCATTTCCCGGTCACGGGACACCTTGGCGATGATGCTGGCCGCCGCGATGGCATAGCACATGGCATCCCCGTGAATGATGCCTTTCTCTTTTCCCTTCAGCCCCAATCCTTCCAGCGCGTCGATCAGAAACAACTCCGCGGGAGCGTCCGCCGCCGCGCGGCGCATGGCGTTCTTGGTAGCCTCCAGTATATTGATGGTATCGATCTCCTCCGGATCGGCCTTGCCGATGCCCACATAGAGAGCGGTGTTCATGATCTGATCAAACACCTGATCCCGGCGGACGGCACTCAGCTTTTTGCTGTCATCCACCCACTCAAGGAGGGGTTCCCGGGGCATGACCACACAGGCGGCATACACATTTCCCGCCAGCGGGCCCCTTCCCGCCTCATCCATACCGGCGAAGATGATACCCTGATCATACAGGGGGCCGTCAGTGAGCATCAGCTGGGAAATTCTTTCCTGTCTGGATTGACGCATCGTTTATTCCTCCGGATCGTTTTCTTCCGTGCTGTCTGCTGTTTCAGGTGTTTCCGGTCCTGCAGGGATATCTCTACCGGCTTCAGACCTTTCAGCGCGGGGGTGATATTTTTCCAGCGTGATGCGGCCCAGTTTTCCCCCGCGGAATTCGTCCAGCACCACAGCACAGGCGCGGTCGTAATCACACACGCCGCCCTTCATCAGGAAGCCCCTGCCTTTGCAGACGGCATCCAGCAGCTCCACTCCGCGAAGAGAGGGATCCTTGATCTTGAAGCGGTCATTCAGCGCCGCGGGCGCCGCCTCGCACATATCCTCCAGCAGCTGGATGGCGAGGGCGTCAGTATCCAGTACTTCATCCCTGATGGCGGCGATATAGGCAAGGCGCCGTGCCGCCAGGGGATCATCCAGACGGGGCCACAGAAGACCCGGGCTGTCCATCAGTTCCAGATAGGGCGTGATCTTCACCCACTGGTTGGCACGGGTAACGCCGGGCATATCCCCCACTTTGGCGATGGGTGCGCCGTGAAGACGGTTGGTAAGGGTGCTTTTGCCCACATTGGGCACACCCACCACCATGGCGCGCACTGTTTTACGGATGCCTCTGTCCGCCGCCCGCTCCACCGCCTGCTGCGCCGCTTTATCGATCAACTGCAGCACGGTCTTCGCCTTCTGGCGGGTATCGATGGCGGCACAGGCGAGCAGGCCCTCACTCTTGAAGTGGTTCACCCACTTCGCCGTCTCGGCGGGGTCTGCCAAGTCCGCTTTCCCCAGAAGAAGGATGCGCTGCTTGTTCCTGCCCATTTTGATCAGATCTGGATTGCGGCTGGAGAAAGGCAGACGCGCGTCGCACAGTTCTATGATGACATCCACCCTGCTCAGCTGATCCCCGAGCAGCCTTTTAGCCCGGGCCATGTGACCCGGGTACCAGTTGATCTTATTCTCGTTTCCCATATATGATCCTTATATGATTTGATCGTTATTGAAAGTCATTTTCGGAGCAGTTCTCCGTGCAAACCCGCGTCTTCCATCAATTTCCATTTTTTTCCTGTTTGATATGAGAACGAGTTTCATATAAAGTATTATCACACTCAAAAGAAAAAAACAAGTGTTTTTCTACAAATATATTGTAACAAAAATGTGAATAAAGGAGCAGACAATGGTCCCGCGCGTATGAAAACAGCCGTCAAAAAAACACCGTAAGCATAAACTCCCGCGAGGAAATAATCCTTGCAGGAGTCATACTGAAAGTGCACTCTATTGTCATACGGCAATGAAAAGAAAGAGAAAACTCATATAAAATCATACAAAAACCGCGATACGAACCGGTTCATACAAAATACATGTGTTCTTTTCATTTTAACTTAATTTCCTTTCTTTTTTTGAAAGCCAGCGGCTAAGATACATTCAGATGCTTTCATAAACGTATCTTGCATTGCGTCTTGTGCAAGATCATAATCGGCCAAATAAATATAGCAGGTAGTAGGCAATCTGTGATACAGAGGAATATAAAAGTGCCCGGAGTTGTTCAGGCTCCGGGACTTAAAATCAGATATCATCACTTTCGATCAGAATCAATAAGCTGATATCAAGTTATTAGGTTAACCATTTTCTATGGTGGCATATTCAACATGCACAATAACCTCATCAGTAGAATTGTTTTCTATGCTTTTGTAAATTTGCACACGATAACCGTCAGAAAGGAATTCCGGATCGGTTGTAAAAATGAAATCCCACCGATCTTGCAAAATGCCATCAACATTTTCCTCCCTTCGATATATTGCACCAATACGGTAATCCCCTAATGTAATTAACGCTTTTGAACCGTATTTTTCTGTAATGGATCCTTTACTCCGCGTCGATGGTGGAAACGGGAATGGTCATTTCCTTCAGCACCTCGGTAACGATGCGAGCGGTGTCCAGAGAGGTGAAGATGGTGACGCCGTTCTCGGTAGCGCAGCGGCGGATGACAGCGCCGTCCCGGTAATGCACGCCGGAGGAAACGGCGCGGGTGTTGATGACATAACTGACAAAACCGGAGCGGATGAGATCGATGATCTCATTGCTGCCCTCGCTGATCTTGCCCAGTTTGTGGGTGCGGATGCCCCGCTGCTTGAGGAAGGCGGCAGTGCCTTCGGTGGCGGCGATGTTGAAGCCCATGTCATAGAAAGCGCGCACCATGGGAAGCGCCTCCTCCTTGTCCTCATCCGCCAGCGTCACCACCACGGTGCCGTAGTTCTGCAGCTTCATGCCGGAAGCCTGCAGCGCCTTGTACATGGCGCGGGACAGGGAGCGGTCATAGCCGATGGCTTCGCCGGTGGATTTCATTTCAGGAGAAAGGTAGGCATCCAGTCCCTTGATCTTGTGGGAGGAGAACACAGGCACCTTCACATAGTAGCGTTTCTTTTCCTCGGGATAGATGCAGAAGATGCCCTGCTCCTTGAGGGTTTTGCCCAGGATGACTTCCGTGGCGATATCCGCCAGAGAGTATCCGGTTGCCTTGGAGAGGAAGGGAACGGTACGGGAGGAGCGGGGATTGACCTCGATGATGTACACATCATCCTTCTTGTCCACGATGAACTGGATGTTGAACAGGCCCCTGATACCGATGCCCAGACCCAGTTTTTTTGCATACTGCAGGATGATGCCCTTCACCTTGTTGGACACCGAGTAGGAAGGATACACGCTGATGGAATCGCCGGAGTGCACGCCGGTGCGCTCCACCAGTTCCATGATGCCGGGCACGAACACATCGTTGCCGTCACAGATGGCGTCCACTTCCACTTCCTTGCCCTGGATGTAATGATCCACAAGCACGGGCTTGTCGCTGTCGATCTCCACGGCGGTCTTCAGGTAATGCCGCAGCATTTCATCATTTGCGACGATCTCCATGGCGCGGCCGCCCAGCACAAAGGAGGGGCGCACCAGCACGGGATAGCCCACCTCATTGGCGGCGCGGATGCCTTCCTCGATATCGGTGACAGCTCTGCCCTGGGGCTGGGGGATGTTCAGTTCCTGCAGGATGCGCTCGAAGCTCTTGCGGTTTTCGGCGCGGTCGATGGCCTCGCAATCGGTGCCGATGATCCTGACGCCCCGGTCGAAGAGCGGCTGCGCCAGATTGATGGCGGTCTGTCCGCCGAGGGACGCGATGACGCCGTCCGGCTGCTCGTAATCCACGATGGCCATGACATCCTCGGGGGTCAGGGGCTCAAAGTAGAGCTTGTCGGCGGTGGTGTAATCGGTGGATACTGTTTCGGGATTGTTGTTGATGATGATGGCCTCATAGCCCGCGCGGCGGATGGTCTGAACGGCATGGACGGTGGAGTAATCGAATTCCACGCCCTGACCGATGCGGATGGGGCCGGCGCCCAGCACCACGATCTTCTTTTTACCGGTGTGGCGGGACTGGTTCTCCCCGGTATAGGAGGAGTAAAGGTAGGCGATATAGGCGCCGGTGTGCAGGGTGTCCACCATGCGGAAGACGGGAATGATGCCGTTCTGCTTCCGCAGAGCGTACACATCGGTCTCCTTCATGTTCCACAGGGAGGCGATGTACTTGTCACCGAAGCCCATGACCTTGGCGGCGCGGAGGATTTCGATATTTTCTTTATGATCCGCCAACTTCTTTTCCATGGCAACGATGCCCTTGAGGCTCTCCAGGAAAAGCTCCGTGATCATGGTGACCCGGTGCAGCTCATCCACCGTCACGCCCAGGCGCAGCGCCTCGGCAACTGCGAACAGGTTGTCATCATGGAAATCTGCGAGATAGCCGAGCAGTTCATTCGCGGTCTTTCCGTCAAACTTCTTCATGCGGAAGTGACAGACACCGGTCTCCAGTGAACGGACGGACTTCAGGAAGCATTCCTCCAGCGTGGAGCCGATGCCCATGACCTCGCCGGTAGCCTTCATCTGGGTGCCCAGCACATTGGGAACGGAATAGAACTTATCAAAGGGGAAGCGCGGGAATTTCGCCACGATGTAGTCCAGATCGGGCTCGGTGGAGGCGAAACCGCCCGCCACAGGGATCTCATCCAGCGTCATACCCACAGCCACCTTGGCGGTGACGCGGGCGATGGGATAGCCGGATGCCTTGGAGGCCAGCGCCGAGGAGCGGGAAACGCGGGGATTGACCTCGATGAGGAAATATTCGCTCGTCACGGGGTCGAGGGCGAACTGTACATTGCAGCCGCCGCAGATCCTGAGTTCACGGATGATCTTGATGGCACTGTCATTGAGGCGCTTTTTATCCTCATCGGAAAGGGACAGGATGGGCGCGACCACCACCGAGTCGCCGGTGTGCACGCCCACGGGATCCACATTTTCCATGCCGCAGATGGTGATGGCGCGGTCGGTACCGTCGCGCATGACCTCAAACTCGATCTCCTTGTATCCCTTGACGCTCTTTTCAATGAGCACCTGGTGCACGGGAGACAGGGCGAAGGCATTGGGCGCCAGGTCCATCAGTTCCTGCTCGTTGTTGGCAAATCCGCCGCCGGTGCCGCCCAGCGTGAAGGCGGGGCGCAGCACCACGGGGTACCCGATATCCTGTGCGGCCTTCAGGGCCTCCTCCGGAGAATAGGTGATCTCGGAGGGAATGACGGGTTCGCCGATGGACTGGCACATCTCCTTGAAGCGCTCGCGGTCCTCGGCACGCTCGATGCTGTCGCTTTCGGTGCCGAGCAGTTTCACATTGCATTCCTTCAGCACGCCCTTCTTTTCCAGCTGCATGGCAAGGTTCAGGCCCGTCTGCCCGCCGATGCCGGGAACGATGGCATCGGGGCGCTCATAGCGGATGATCTTGCACACATATTCCAGCGTGAGCGGCTCCATGTACACCTTGTCGGCAATGGTGGTATCGGTCATGATGGTGGCGGGGTTGGAGTTGACCAGGATCACCTCATAGCCCTCCTCGCGCAGGGCAAGACACGCCTGGGTGCCGGCATAGTCGAACTCGGCGGCCTGACCGATCACGATGGGGCCCGAGCCGATAATGAGGATCTTTTTGATATCCGTCCGCTTCATGGTACGCTCTCCTTATTTTGTCTGTTCGGGAGCCTTGCTCTCGCAGTATACGCAACGGTAGACCTTGTTTTCACGGTCGGTCAGCTTGAATTCATGCTCCAGTTCCTGCTCGCAGGAAGTGATGCAGCGGGGATTCTTGCATCTGATGATGCCCTTCACCCGCTCCGGCAGGGAGAGATGCTCCCGCTTGTCCAGCTTGCCGTCACGGATGATATTCACCGTGATGCCGGGATCCAGATAGCCCAGTACCGCGAAATCCAGATCAATGATCTGACCGATCTTGATGATATCCTTCTTGCCCATCTTCTTGCTTTCGGCATTCTTGATCATGGCAACGGTGCAATCCAGTTTGCCCAGCCCCAGCACATCGTAGATATGAATGCTTTCACCGGCGGTAATGTGGTCCAGCACGATACCGTCCTTGATCTGTCCTATGATCATACTCTCACCCCCAGCAGTTTCAGGATCAGCGCCATGCGGATGTATTTTCCGTTCAGCACCTGCTTGAAGTAGCACGCCCTGGAATCGTCATCCACCGCCACGGAGATCTCGTTCACGCGGGGCAGCGGATGCATGACGGAAAGATCGGCGCGGGCGTTCACCAGTTTTTCAGGCGTCAGGATATAGCTGTCCTTCAGGCGCAGGTAGTCCTGCTCATTGAAGAAGCGCTCCCGCTGCACACGGGTCATGTACAGGATGTCCAGTCCGGGAATGGCGCCCTCCAGATCGGTGGTTTCTGTATAAGGGATGCCCTTCTTTTCAATAACGCCGTTTACGACATACTCCGGCAGGCGCAGTTCCTCGGGAGAGATCAGCACGAAGCGGATGCCGCTGTAGCGGCTCATGGCGCTGATGAGGGAATGCACGGTGCGGCCGAATTTCAAGTCTCCGCAAAGGCCGACGGTAAGGTCTGTCAGTCTGCCCTTTTCCCGCCTGATGGTCAGCAGATCAGCCAGGGTCTGAGTGGGGTGGTTGTGTCCCCCGTCCCCCGCGTTGATCACCGGCACACCGGCGGTTCGGGTGGCCACCAGGGGCGCGCCCTCCTTGGGGTGACGCATGGCGATGATATCGGCATAGCAGCCCACGGTGCGCACTGTGTCCGCCACGCTCTCGCCCTTGGCGGCGGAGGAGGAATTGGACTCCGAAAAGCCGATCACATTGCCGCCCAGTTCGTACATCGCCGCCTCAAAGCTCAGGCGGGTGCGGGTGGAAGGCTCGAAGAACAGGGTGGCAAGCTTTTTCCTTTTGCAGCATTCGGCGTACTTATCCGGATCAGCAATGATATCCGATGCCGTATCCAGCAGTTCATCGATCTCCTCCACCGAAAGATCCATGATGTCGATCAGATTTCTGGTTTCTTTCATCAGTTTCCGCCTCCGATCCAGCTTTCATCGGAGGGGTTATCGCGGAACTTCTTCAGGCGCTCGATGTCCGCTTTCCTGATATACCCTTCCTTCGCGGCGACCTCCGCGATGGTGTCGAAATCGGTCAGGGAGATATTCTTCACATTCGCTTCGGCGAGGCGCTCGATGCCCTTTTTCATGCCGTAGGTGAAGATGCTGACGATGCCGAGGACTTCCGCGCCCGCTTCCCGCAGCACATTCACCACTTCCAGCACACTGCCGCCGGTGGAAATGAGATCCTCCACCACGACCACCTTCTGACCGGCTTCCAGTTTGCCTTCTATCTGGTTCTGGCGGCCGTGATCCTTGGCGCCGGAGCGCACATACCCCATGGGCAGGTTCAGCAGGTGCGCCGTGATGGCGGCGTGGGCGATGCCGGCGGTGGAAGTGCCCATCAGCACTTCCGCGTCCGGGTAGTTTTCTTCGATCAGTTTTGCCAGCCCGTTCTCCACATCCCTGCGGGCGGCGGGGGCGGTGAGGGTAAGGCGGTTGTCACAGTACACGGGGCTCTTGATGCCGCTGGCCCAGGTAAAGGGCTGATCGGGGCGGAAAAACACGGCGCCGATGGAGAGCAGATCCTTCGCGACGATTTCTTTCATATTACGATCCTCCGTTGCTATATTTGTAAAGAATGATTGTCGTTGATTTTTTATTCAGCGAACTCTTTCACACATTTCAGGTAGGCGGCAACAGGATCCTCCGCCGCGGTAACGGGGCGCCCGACCACGATGTAATCAGAGCCGATCTCCTTTGCCTTCGCGGGGGTGGTAACGCGTTGCTGGTCTCCCTGCGCGCCCTCGGCAAAACGGATGCCGGGCGTGACGGTCAGGAAGGATGCTCCGCAGGTGTCGTGCACCTTCTGCGCCTCGAGGGGCGAGCACACCACGCCGTCAAGGCCGGCTGCTTTGGCATTCAGGGCGTACTGCATGACCACTTCGGGCAGGGGCTTTTCGATCTTCAGTTCATTCTCCATGCGACTCTGGTCAATGGAGGTGAGCACGGTAACAGCAATCAGCAGAGGGCGCGTTCCGTCAGGCCGGGTGAGCCCTTCCACCGCCGCTTTCATCATATCGATACCGCCGGCCGCGTGCAGATTGCAGATATCCACATCCAAAGAGGAAAGCACGCTCATGGCTTTTTTCACAGTGTTGGGGATGTCATGCAGTTTCAGATCCAGAAAGATCTTATGTCCTCTCGCCTTGATCTCCCGCACGATATCGGGGCCGGCGGCGTAGAACAGTTCCATACCGATCTTCACAAAGGGCTTTTCGCTCACTCCCGCAAATCTGTCCAGGAATGTCAGTGTCGCTTCCTTACCCGCGAAATCGCAGGCTACGATCACTTCTCTTTTCATTTCAGCGCGCCTCCCGTAATGTCTTTGATGTTCTGAATGCTGTATTTATCCATCACCGCCGGCAAATCACGGATGATATCCCGGCAGATGAAGGGATCCGTAAGGTTCGCGGCGCCGATCTCAACGCAGGCGGCGCCTGCCATCATCATTTCCAGCACGTTTTCGGCGCTCGATATGCCGCCGAGGCCAATAACAGGGATCTTCACATTTTTCGCCACCTGATACACCATGCGTATCGCCAGCGGGAAGATGGCGCTCCCCGACAACCCGCCGGTGCCGTTGGCCAGCAGCGGCGCCCGCTTTTTCAGATCGATGCGCATGCACAGCAGGGTGTTGATCAGGCTGATCCCGTCCGCCCCCGCGTCCTCACAGGCCTTCGCGATGGAAACGATGTCCGTCACATTGGGCGAAAGCTTCATGATGACAGGCTTCGTTGTGACCGCCTTGACCGCCTTTGTCACCTCCGCCGCCTGAGCGGGATCGGTGCCGAAGCTCATGCCGCCGCCATGCACATTGGGGCAGGAAATGTTGACCTCCAGCCAGCCCACCTGCTCTTCCTTATCCAGCATGGCGCACACATCTGTGTACTCATCGATGGAAAAGCCGCTGACATTCGCCATGACCGGCTTGTGAAAGCATTTTTTCAGCAGCGGCAGTTCGTGGCTTATGACCTGCTGAACACCGGGGTTCTGCAGCCCCACCGCGTTCAGCATACCGCCCGGCGTTTCCGCGATGCGGGGCTGAGCGTTCCCGAAGCGGGGCTCCCGTGTGGTGCCCTTGAAGGAGAAGGTGCCCAGCATATTGATATCGTAAAGTTCGGCAAACTCATATCCGTATCCGAAAGTGCCGGAAGCGGGGATGATTGGATTATCCAGCCCGATGCCGCACAGATCCACGCTCAGTCTTCCCATAGGATATCCTCCTTGTCCATCACAGGGCCTTCCCTGCAGATGCGCTTGCTGCCGGTGATCGTTTTGCAGGAGCAGCCCATGCAGGCACCGAAACCGCAGCCCATCCTGCGTTCAAAGCTCATCTGACCTGAAGTCTTTGATGTTTTATACACCGCTTTCAGCATGGGCTCCGGGCCGCAGGTGTAGAAGAAGGTATATGGCTTGTCGTTTATAGTGCCTGTCACGAACCCTTTTGTTCCGTAAGTTCCGTCCACCGTGGTGACCATCACATCGCAGCCCAGGGCACGAAACTCATTTTCATAAAATACTTCGCTTTCTGTATTGAAGCCCAGGATGACCCGGGGCGTTTTCCCGGCCCTGATCAGTTCCTTCGCCAGCAGGTACAGGGGCGGCACACCCACGCCGCCTCCCAGCAGCAGAGGGGCGTCTCCCGCGCGGGAAAGATCGTAGCCGTTGCCGAGCCCCGTGAGAAGATCCAGCGTTTCGCCGGCCGTCATACCGCTCATTTTCCGGGTGCCCTCACCCACCGCTTTATAGATCAGGGTGAGGATATCGCCCTCAACATCGCACACCGAAACGGGACGGCGCAGGTACAGCCCGGCAATGCGGATGTTGACGAACTGCCCGGGGCGGGTGATATCGCCCGTGTCGCCCCGCAGTTTCATGCGGTACACATCCCGTGTGAGGGGCGTGTTTTCCATGATCTCGAAAAGGCTCTGCTTCATGCCTGTTCCTCCGAAATTTCTTTATCCAAGTAGGCGATCTTCCCTCCGCACACCGTCAGCATGCATTTCCCGTACACCTTCCACCCCTCAAAGGGCGTTGCCTTTCCCATAGAAAGGAAGTCCGCGGGATCGATGCCGTATGACGCGTTCAGGTCGAACACCGTGAAGTCATTTTCCGTATCGATGCCGAAACGGCTGCAGGGAGTGGTGTGCATCAGTTCGACAAGTTTCTCCAGCGTGATGACGCCGGTCTTTACCAGGTATGTATAGAGCAGCGGGAAGGCAGTTTCGATGCCCACAATACCCATGGCGCTCTTTTCCAGTCCCCGGTTCTTTTCCTCCGCGGAATGAGGTGCGTGATCGGTGCTGATCATATCGATAGTGCCGTCTTTCAGCCCCTCTATAAGCGCCAGCCTGTCTTCCGGGGAGCGCAGGGGCGGGTTCATCTTGAATCTGCCATCCTCCCTGAGGAAGGTCTCATCCATCAGCAGGTAATGGGGCGCCGTTTCGCAAGTGATATCCACGCCCTCCGCTTTCGCCCGGCGGATCAGTTCCACGCTTTCCTTTGTGGAGATGTGGCACACATGGTAGGCGCAACCGGTCTCTTTCGCCAGTTCAATATCCCGGGCGATGGGGCCCCACTCGCTTTCGGAGCAGATGCCCCGGTGACCGTGCGCCTTCGCGTAGGCGCCGTCATGAATATATCCGCCTTTCAGCAGGCTGTTATCCTCGCAGTGGGCGGCGATCACCTTGCCCAGGCGCCTTGCCGTGAGCATGGCATCCCGCATCATATCCCCGCTCTGCACACC
>PITV01000059.1 GCA_017577285.1 Clostridiales bacterium | reverse complement strand
CAGTTCCACATTCCTGTCAAGCATATGCTTTCCTTTCGCAATACAAATCCTTCAGTGGGTGATCCCCTTGTAGTTATCCTGAACCGCTTTATAACTTT
This sequence comes from Clostridiales bacterium, assembly GCA_017577285.1. Classification (GTDB taxonomy): domain Bacteria; phylum Bacillota; class Clostridia; order Christensenellales; family Aristaeellaceae; genus ZC3RG03. The sequence continues at coordinate 12,144 of PITV01000059.1, read as the reverse complement.
CAAGATTGCCTATATCGTAGCGGCTTCCCGGCATCTCCATAGCATGCACTTTCGTCTGTGTGCAAAGCCAGGCAATATAACTGCCGGGAGCATCTGTTCCGCATCCGCTTTCTATGCCTTTTCCGATAAGCCGGGCATCTGATCTTGTATAATAATAGAAAGGCGGTGTACACCAGTGGGATTTCGGCTGAAGGGGTTTCTCTTCCATGTTCAATATCAGATCATTCTCATCGATCTGTAAGACGCCGGTTTTATGGAGTCTGTTTTCATCCGGCTCGTAATAACGCATGATACAGCTTGTTACTTTTTTAAGAGCATAATCGATAAAGGTGCAAAGGCTGAAGTCAAGTACATTATCACCGGCGATCACCAGCATATCATCATCAAGACCGGTCGTTTCGATCGCAAACAGAATATCCTTTACCGCCCCGAGTCTGGTCTCATTTGTGCTCGTTCCATCATCCACGACCGTGATCTTCTGCGGCTTTGAATTCGCCCATTCATAAAAGTGCATGGCATATTTGTGATTGCTTATCACAATATACTCATCGATTTTTCCTGAAGTATCAATATCATCCACAAGCCAGTCAAGGATAGTTTTATCTCCTACCTTCAGAAGAGGTTTCGGGAAATTTTCTGTTAACGGATAAAGACGTGTCGCGTATCCGGCTGCAAGGATCAAACATTTCATAAACTCACCCCGTCCGCTGTATGGCAGATCGCCGCACTGTATTTTCCCTTCAGGTGCGGAAAAGCCGCCAGATATTCATTTTCAACTTTCGCAAGGATGCTTTCTTCATAGTCGGGATCGATGAGCGCCATACAGCATCCCTTGAAACCGGCTCCGCTGAATCTTCCGCCATAGATGCCGTCAGTTCTGCACATGATCTCATACAGTGTTTTCAGTTCATCGCTTCCGGTCTCCCAGTTATAGATACTGCTCCAGCCGCTTTCAAAACTCAGCTTACCGTAAGCTTCAATGTCTCCCCTGCGCCATGCTTCCGCGCCTTTCTCCACACGGGCGAATTCGCTGTACCAGTGTTCCGCGCGCTTTCTCCAGTTTTCAGGCAGACGGTCTTTATACTTTTCAAATACCTCCACAGGTACATTGCGCAGAACTGTGTCATTGAACTTTCCATAATCCATTCCGGCATAGGCTTTCAGTGCATAGGCGGCACTTTTTGCTTCATCCACACGCATATTGAACTTGCTGCCCGCCAGGCTCCTTTCCAGTCCGGAAAAGAAAACAGCTATCTCATACGGTTTCATCGATGGATCCGCCGGGATCAGTTCAAAACTGTCATCCTTCGTATCCAGATACAGCATCTGGTCTTTTCTGCAATACACTTCACAGCTCTGATCGAGTTTTCCGCAATTGACTCCTACATAACTGTTTTCCGCCTCAAGCGCTGTCATGATCAGTTCATGCTCACTCATGCGGATATTATTCATTTTGCAAAGAGCACTCAGATATGTGATGATCACTGCAGCGCTGGAGGAAAGACCGCCGATAGGCAGTTCCCCGTCTATAACAGCACATAGACCTGTACGAAGCGGATATCGTTTATTCAGCGCGATCGTTGCGCCGCGCAAATGATCTGCCCAGTCGTTCTGCCTGACGGCAGGCGTATTTTCCACATACCACTGGGCGCGCTTTGGAAACTGCAGGCTGCTGATCTCGATGATCCCGTTCTGTTTCGGACCGTAAGCGATATGTATTCCTTTATCAATGGCGAATCCGGTTATCTTACCCAGATTGTGATCTGAATGAGCGCCTATGGGGCAAATTCGGTAAGGAGTGAAAGCGAGATCTGCCGGGTCTTTATGGTATTTTTTGCAGAAGGCATGAAGGGCTGAACCGGCACTCTCTTCAATTCTGCTTGCCTGTGCGGCAAACTCCTTTGTACGGCCATCCAGCGGTTTTTCAGCAGCCGAGGGTATTTCCCACTGATTTCCTTTTTTTCTGGCACCCTCTATCCGTCCTTCTCTGCAAAGAGCAGTGATCCGTCTTTCAAGCATATTCCATTTTTTTGATGCAGCGTCTACTGTAATGTATTCCATATCATTCACTCCATGATCAGAATTTACTTTGACATTTTAATCTTTGTAAGCGATAATGTCAATATATATTTATACATTCAAAAAGCACGATGTATATAAAACACCGTGCTTTTTCAGTGATCTTTGATCATATACTGTATTACGATTCAGGAACGTATATGATCAGTTTATCCGTTACTTTATCCCTCTCCGCATGATAATGATAAGTGCCATCCGGTGTGACGATATCGCTGTCATATGATTTTTCTTCTATCTGCTTCTTTATCAGTTTGTTTCCGAAGTCGTTGTAAAGATTGGCGTCATCGCCTTCACAAATAATGTTTCCGGAGTTCACAATGAACCTGTCATTCCTGCTTCCAAATACATATCCTTCGGCTGCCTGCAGGCTGCCGGCGACAATACCGCCATCCGCACGAAAGAGAGCCGACCCCTTGATACTGCCGAATCCCCGCACGCGATTCCCTTCTCCATATACCTGTGTGCGTCCTCCGGCGTTTTCGATAGAAATTCTGCCGCTGACAGATCCGATACTACACCCGGTATTGCAGTGCACAGTAGCATTCACCTTTCCGCCAGACAGCAGAACTCTGCCTTCTGCCCCGTTCAGAGTCCCGATGGCGGCCGCAGTCTCCCCGTCCGCTGTAGCAGAAATCATACCATTGTTGCGGATAAAAGCATTGCCGGCCTGTGAACCTAAACCGACAGCATAGTCGCCGGAACAGAAAATACCAATTTCTGCCTTTTCTTCGATACTTACATTGATATTTTCCTTCGCGCATCCAATACCGACTACATTGATTCCTCTTGCGTTGATCTGAATATTTCCCGAGACAAATCTTAGCATGCGATCATTGCCTTTTCCACCGCCTATACCGATCACTTTATCGCCGGAAGAGAAGATGCTGAGTTCCCCGGTCATATCTACAGTGATATTACCGCATGCGTCATTATAGTTCGCGCCGATGCCCACAGAGAAGTTTCTGTTGTTATTGATCGTCAGGCTTCCATCTCCGCTCAAGATCAGCTCAGAATCGGGAGGTACAAGTATGCCCTCCTTATTGAAGGTGTTTTCCCCTTTCAAAATGATCCTGGCAGTGCAGTTATGCCCGATCTGCAGCGTTGTTTCAACCGCACCGCGAATGTTCACGTTATCAAAAGTGATCTCACACTCTCTGTCATCCGGCACACGGATGACCAGATCGACTGTGCTGTCTTTCTCACCTGTAAAGGTGATTCTTCCTTCTGGAACTGTAACATAGGTGTATTTTCTCAGTGCCAGCGCAATGATATCGACAGTTTCTCCGTTTTCCGCGTCATAGATCATCATATCATTGTCAAATCTGGACAAACGCAGGTTTTCGGCAATGATCTCCTTCTTGATCTCCGGCGGGATGGCAACAATAGGTTCGGGAGAAGGCTTGGCTGTATAATATCCTTGAATAAGATCAACGCCGTATTCAATGACCGTACGCATTTCATCAGCTGTTTCAACACCCTCTGCGAGCACCATGATGCCGTTATGCTTTGCAAACTCTATGGTATTTTTGACAAACATCTGCTTGTTGGTATCATTTTGGATATTGCTGATGAGGAACCGGTCAATTTTAACGATCCCGGGTGTATAACGGATCAGGTTGGCGATATTGGAATGGCCGGTGCCGAAGTCATCGATAGCCACCTGATTTGTCATCCGGTCTTTACTGAGCAGTTTCAGCGCATTCAGCTCTTCATCTGATACTGAATCCTGTTCAGTGATCTCATAAACAAAATGATCCATCATATTGTGGTACTTGTCCCACAACTCATCACAGTCCTCACGGGTCAGGAAATTGCCGGGAATGGTGTTCATGAACAGTTTTCTGCCCCTGAACACATCAAATTCTCTCGTATAATATTCCATGATCCCGAAGAATGTGGCGCGTTCTACATCATACAGTCTGCCGAATTCCTTTGCCATGTTCAGCACATCAACAGGGCTCATCTTTATACCGCCGCCGGTACGCATCAGCGCTTCATAGCCGTAAATCGAGCCCGTCTTCGCGTCAACAATAGGCTGGAAATGATATGTGAAAAGGCTGTTATCCAGCAGGTATGAGAATGTGGAATACTGATCTTTTCCGATGCGTGAATGTTTTACTGTGTCCGCCGGCCCGTGATTGAGCTGATTCTTGTACATCTCATTTCCGGCATACTGCAAATAAGATTCAAGATCTTCTTTCCATCCCGATGCAGCGACTGTACATCCGCAATTAACTTCGATAAAGAAGTCCTTCTTGCTGACCGCGTTGTATTCTTCCACCTGTTTGAAGAATGAACTTACAGCGGCGTTTACTGTATCACCGATTTTTTCACCATCATCATATATGTTTAGGACCATGAATCGATCCGGAGAAACATGAGCGATGTAGTGATCGTTATTCTCGTTAGCCTTCTGCAGCGCTTCTGCAATGAATTTCAAAGCGTCATGGATATCATATATCCCGTAATTTTCATAGATAAAATTGTATTTCGGCAGGCAATATATGGAAACAGACAGGCATTTATTATGGTTTTCCGCTTTTTCACTGAAATGTTCAAACCATTCACGTGCGGATGTCATATTGGGCAGGCCTGTCGTCAGATTGATGCGCTGCAGCATTTCATCCTGCGCATTATCGCCCTGTCTGCTGTATCTTAAGTACATCATGTCAAATACAAGCTTCAGTGTATTCATTACACGCCTGTACTTGAATTTGTCAGCATTTATTTCATTTGCCGTTATGGCATAGTACCCCAGATACTCGCCATGCATCGACAGCGGATGAAGTATGCAAAGCACATCCTCCTGGGCCCATCGTAGAGCATCGGGAATGATCTGCTGCAGGTCAGAATGCACGATCTCTGTTTTTCCGTGATTTGAGCGGGATGACGGAATTACTGTGTATTTCCTGTTTTCAGAATCGATATTTCCAAACAATTCGAATGCTTTCTCGTTCAGACAGAGAGCAGAATTGCTTGATATGATCTGTGAAAGCGCGTATGGCAGGAAGGATGAGTCATTGGACGCCAGCAGTTTCTCTATCCATGAATACATATGTTTTTCATGGCGAAGCGTAAGAGAAAGCACATCCTCTGTATTTCTGCATTGTGCGAAGCGTGTGACAGCGGTCATAGGCAGAGAATACTGTTCCCGTACAGGCTCCCCTTTGGAGAAACTCCTGATGATATCGATACATGTCTTTGCAGCTTCATCAGGGCATATCCTGCAGGTGGGATAACGGTGAACAAAGAAATCGTTGGAGTATATGTCCCCTACACCGGTCACCAGGATATCCTCGGGCATTTTCTTATCCTTTGATTCCAGATACGCGCAGACAGAATCCGCCATGTGATCATCTGTACAGATGACCGCGTCAGGATAGCCGTTTTCAGCGATGAATCCTTCGAGTTTTTCAATAGTGACCGCGTCCTTTGATTCACCGTATGCAACCGTCTTCTTAAAGGATCCGATGCCCCTGTATGCTTCAGTACATATCCTGCTGCGCATATCATTATCGGGATGACCCGCAATCAGAAGCGTGTTGCCGAACGCGCGTGATTCAAGGCTGCGCTTCAGCAGTTCTTCGAATGCAGGGCGTACATCTTCCTTCAAACTGATGCAGTTCTCAGCTTCCCCTCCAACGATCAAAACCGGAACATTCACTTTGCCGGCTTCCGTGCATATGGGGAGATATGTCTCCTTCTTCATCAGTTCATTATCAAGGATGATGAGCGCGTCGATCACACTGAACCGAAGCGCGTCAAAAACATGAGAAATAAGGCATTCCTCACTGCCGCTTCCTGTTTCTGTCAGTGCGGCAAACAGGATCACTCTGTATCCGTTCAGGGAGGCAAACTTATGAAGTTCGTTTATAAAATCATCACATGTAAGGTTCTGTGAATGCGCATAGCATAAACCGATGACTTTGTGCTGACTGATCATAAGTTCTTCCTCCTGTCAACGAACAACACAGTAACGATGCTTCTTTCTTCTTTATCAGAACAGTGACACCTGACTGGTCTCAGCAAGTCCTTTCAGACAGCCCTGCTCACGAAGCAGATCTATGACTGCGGCGGATGCCTTTCCCCTGATACGTAGATCCTCAACAGAAATGAAGGGCTTGCTCCTCGCTTCAACGATCGTCTGCGCAACAGATTCACCCAGCCCGCTGAGAGAAGTGAAGGGGATCCTCAGTTTACCGTCTTCCATAAGGAAATTCTTGACATCGCTCTTGTACAGATCACAGGGCAGGAATTCAAAGCCGCGTGCCATCATCTCCTGTACCATTTCAAGCGCAGTAATAGAATCCTTTTCACGCTGGGTAGCCTTCTTATCCTGATCGAGCTGGTTCAGTTCATTAAGTTTTGCTTTGATCTGCTTCCGTGTTCCCACCATGGTGCATCCGTCAAAGCCGTCACCGCGAATGGTGAAATATGCGGCATAATATGCCAACGGCCTGTACACCTTGTACCATGCAACACGAAGAGCCATCGTAACATAGGCAACAGCGTGTCCCTTGGGAAACATATACTTGATCTTGCGGCAGCTGTCTTCAAACCAGGCGGGAACATTATGCTCATGCATGGCATCCGCCATCTCAGGCTTCAACCCTTTGCCTTTACGCACGAATTCCATCGTATCAAAGGCCATCTTGGCAGGAACACCCATCTGCATCAGCTGGTTCATGATATCATCACGCGTACAGAGGCACTGGCTCAGCGGCGCTATGCCGTTATCGATCAGATCCTTTGCGTTTCCGAGCCATACATCCGTTCCGTGTGAAAGACCGGAGATACGGATCAGTTCCTGCATTGTGGAAGGATGGGTATCCTCCAACATCTGACGAACAAACGCTGTGCCGAATTCGGGAACCCCGAGCGTTCCAGTCTTGCAGCCTCCCAGATCTTCGGGAGTGACCCCAAGCGCTTTTGTGGATGAGAAAAGGCTCATGACCTGTTTGTCGCCAAGCGGGATATCCTTGTAGTTGATCCCGGTCAGTCCCTCCAGCATATGCAGCATGGTGGGATCATCATGACCGAGGATATCCAGTTTTACAAGAATATCATGCATGGAGCCGAAATCGTAATGTGTAGTTGTGATACCGCATTCAAGATCATCCGCGGGATGCTGTACAGCGGTGAACTGGCATATGTCATATGCCTTGGGCAGTACCACCATACCGGCGGGATGCTGTCCGGTGGTACGCTTTACACCAACGCATCCGGCCGCAAGACGTTCTTTTTCCGCCTGCGAAGCGGTTTTTCCGCGTTCTTCCAGATATTTCAGCACATATCCAAATGCGGTCTTTTCAGCAACTGTGCCGATCGTTCCTGCTCTGTAAACATATTTCTCACCGAACAGCTCTTTTACATAAGCGTGAGCGGTGGGCTGATACTCACCGGAGAAGTTCAGATCGATATCAGGCACCTTGTCTCCCTTGAATCCGAGGAAGACTTCAAACGGGATATCAAAGCCGTCCTTAACCATATCCTCACCGCACTCGGGACATTTCTTGTCAGGAAGGTCAACACCGATCGTATATTCCGGCGGAATATCGAAATAGGCTTTTCTGCATTTTGTGCAGCGGTAATGCGGCGGAAGAGCATTCACTTCAGTGATTCCGGTGAGGAAAGCGACAAAGGATGATCCTACACTTCCGCGGCTGCCGACCACATAACCGTCACTCAGCGATTTGGCAACAAGCTTGTTGGCAATGGAATACAGGGTGGCATAGCCGTATCCGATAATAGAGCCAAGCTCTTTATCGATGCGTTTCTGCACGATATCCGGCAGATCATCTCCATACAACTCGTGTGCCTTGTTCCAGGTCATATTGCGGATATCGTCTTCAGCTGTTTCCCAGTAGGGTGAGAATGTGGTCTTTCCTTCCGGATGAGGCGGGAAAAGCGATATCTTGCCGATGCGGTCCGCAATCATTTTAGGCGCGTCGATAACCACTTCATGGGCTTTTTCTTTACCGAGATATGCAAATTCATCCAGCATTTCTCTGGTGGTTTTCAGATAGAGCGGAGGCTGAAAATCTGCATCCTTGTATCCCTGGCTCGCCTGAAGGATGGCACGGAACACGCTGTCCTGAGGATCAAGGAAATGCACATCTCCTGTTGCGACAACAGGAAGACCGATCTTTTCTCCGAGACGTACGATGCGTCGGTTGTTCTCACGCAGCTGCTCATCATCAGCCACTCTTCCCTCGCGTACAAGGAATTCGTTGTTGCCGACAGGCTGGATCTCCAGATAGTCATAGAAGCGTGCGATCCGCTTGAGCGTTTCATCATCTGCCCCGTCCACCATGGCAGTATAGAGTTCACCCGATTCACACGCAGAACCAACAATAACTCCCTCACGGTATTTCTGCAGGATCGCGCGGGGAATATGCGGCTTGCGGCGGAAATAATTCAGGTGGCTTTCGCTGATCATATGATTTATATTGGTCAGGCCGTCCTGTGTGGCTGCAAGCAGCACAATGTGCCAGCTGTTCCCGAGCGTATAATCTTTGGACACATCATTCAGATCATCCAGTGTCTCCGCGCCTTTCTTTTTTGCATCAGAGATCATCCTTGCAAGACACTGAGCGGTTGCTGACGCATCATTGACGGCACGGTGCGCTCCTTTCAGAGATACGCCGAGATGCTTGCATACAGAACCGAGCCTGTGTGTTTTCAATTCGGGATACAGTTTTCTGGCGAGCGTGAGCGTATCGATCTGCGGAGCTTCATACTCGGGCAGACCGAGACGCTTCAGTTCGCTCTGCAATACAGAACAGTCGAATTTTGCGTTATGCGCAGCGATCGGGCATCCACCAAGGAATTCAAGAAATCCGGGCATGATCTCCTCAAGAAGCGGCTGATCCTCCAGCATCTGCTCAGTAATATGAGTAATATCTGTAATCTTTTCGGGCAATTCCATTCCGGGATTGACCAGTTCACCGAACGAATCGATGACATGTCCGTCACAAAGTTTTACAGCGCCGATCTCAATGATCCTGTCCTTCGCTGTATTGAGACCTGTGGTTTCAAAGTCGAGCACAATGACAGGAGTATCAATGGGCAGTTTTCCATTGCCTGTTACGATACTGTCGTCATCTGTAAGATACCCTTCCACACCGGGGATCAGCTTGATATTGTTTTTCTTTGCCGCGCCGAATGCTTCAGGATATGCCTGAGCTACGCCGTGATCTGTAATAGCGATCGCTTCATGTCCCCATTCCGCCGCACGCTGAATAAGGGCAGAAGGCGATGCACAGGCGTCCATGGTGGAAAACTGAGTATGGCAATGCAATTCAATGCGCTTTTCAGGCTCACCGTCCTTGCGCACCGGCAGTTCGATCTTCATCACATCACGAATCATGATCACTTTTTCTTTGGTAAAGCTGTCATCCTGACATACACCGCGCACTTTGATACCCATACCAACTTTGAACCTGTCGATGATCTGCGTTACTTTTTCTTTTTCTTCATTCGTGATCGGAGGCTGTTTCGTGTCATCATCCTTTTTTCTGTTTCTGGCACGGTAATACTTGAACGCCTTGCACTTTATGGTGTCCGTATAATCAGTGACATTGAAAGAAAGAAGGACACCTTCACCGCCGGAGATCTCCTTTGTTTCAAATGAAAGCAGTTTGCCTTCAATAACAACTATGTTGTTCTCTGGTATGAGTTCACTGATCGACACGGAATGGTCGGCAATATGCCGTCCCATGATCTGATTGGATTCATGTTTTGCCGCAGACAGAACGATCGGTTCACCCTTCTCTAAGATATTGCGCGTGCGTTCCAATGTCTTTTCCTCTTCTTTTTCGCGTTCCTTGCGCATTTCCTCCAAACGTTTCTCCTGATCTCCGCGCACCTGAAGAACAACGCTTGTGTCAAGGCGGAAAATATCAAAAATGGCTTTCTGCAGAGCATAATCAGCATGATTGTTCTTCATGCATCTGAGGCAGAAATCATCAGGGACCTCCAGATAGATCTTTCCGTTTTTAGAAACCCACTGAAAATCGAACTCCCACCCTGCACAGGCGGGGAAGTTGCGGACAAGAAATGTATTGAGCGAGGAAGCATGCGCATTGGGATCACGCAAAAACGCCCCAGCCAGCGCAGGAGACGCCACGCGGACAGAAAAGCTGACATTCGGGAAGGTGTTCCCGATGATCTCCTTCATTTTCAGAAATCCCCGTTCTCCTACCAGAACATCGCACAAAAACGAAAAGACCGCATGATTGCTCTCTTTGCAGTAGTTGATCTTTTCTATATACAGTTTTCCCTCTGTTTCCGGCAGCGCGGTACAGATCGTTGTAATCAGTTCATCGTATGTCATGCAGATACTCCTTGACTACTGCGATCATTTCTTCCGCCAGATCACCGGTCAGTTTTCTGATAAACTGTCCGTGAATATACAGCGCGCCGCAGTTATCGCCGCCGCATAATGCCACATCAGCACCTCTGGCTTCTCCCGGCCCGTTCACAACGCAGCCCATAACAGCCACGCGCACAGGCGCCTTAACATCCTTGAATTCTTCTTTTACCCGTTTTGCGATCCCTGGCACATCGATTCTTGTGCGTCCGCAGGTGGGGCAGGAAACAAAGGAGATCCCTTCTCTCATTTTCAACGCCCGCAGGATCTCAAGCGCGGCACCGGGCTCCTCTACGGGATCACCGGTCAGAGAAACACGTATGGTATCACCTATACCGTCAAGCAACAGCGAGCCTATCCCAATTGCGCTTTTCACTGTTCCGCTTCCGGGCAGACCGGCTTCCGTTACGCCCAGATGCAGCGGATAGTCACACTGTTTCGCAGCAAGCCTGTATGCTTCAACCGTTGTTTTCACATCGCTGGCCTTCAGCGAGATAACGATATCATAGAATCCGTTATTTTCTAGCAGTTTTGCATGCTTCATGGCGCTTTCAACCATGCCCTGCGCTGTTACACCGCCATACTTTTCCATGATCTCTTTCTCAAGAGAACCGGAGTTCACACCTATACGGATCGGAACATGATGCATTTTCGCGCAATCGACCACCATGCGCACTTTTTCATCGCCGCCGATATTGCCGGGATTGATACGAAGCTTGTGGATGCCGTTCTCCATTGCGCCAATGGCAAGGCGGTGGTCAAAGTGGATATCCGCCACCAGCGGAACGGGGCTCTGATCCACAAGGGAACGAACGGCCCCGACGCAAAGCCTGTCATAAACCGAAAAACGAACGATATCACAGCCGGCCGCTGCAAGCGCCTTGATCTGCGCCAGTGTCGAAGCAACATCCCGTGTATCTGTATTTGTCATAGACTGCACAGAAACCGGAGCACCTCCGCCGATCTGTAAATCTTTTACTTTTACTGCATATCTACTCATTTCTTCATCCTCTCAGATCAAGAACAGCCGGCTATCCTCAACACGTCATAATATGTCAGCAGAATGATAAGTCCGAACAGAAGCACGAAACCGCCAAGATGGATATAAGCTTCGATCTTCTGAGGAACCGGTTTTCCCCTTACTGCTTCTATCAGCAGGAAAACGACTCTGCTTCCATCCAGCCCCGGAACAGGGATCAGATTGACGATGCCGAGATTGACGGATATGATGATCAGCAGATTGACGTATGCGGTGATACCGTATGTCTGCGTTTCATCAGCGATAGCGCTGATGATCCCTACAGGCCCTGAACCCTGTGTGGTCAGGTTTTCCCAACTGCTGAAAAGGGTGCCAAAGCCTTTGATAATGCTGCCGCCGATGTCGATCATGTAATTCCAGCTTTCACTGATGAGCACAGGAAAACTGTCGATCTTCTTTTCTTCAATAAGCGGTGAAATATCCACGATATATTCGATACCCAGCATCCGGCGTCCGCTCTCAGGATTGAAAACAGGTATGACAGGAAAATCACAGATCTCTCCGGCGCGATCTACTGTCAGCACAACTGCCTCATTCTGACAGTTGTCTATCTGCTCCTGTATCACTCCGGTAGCTATCGCTCCTGACATATCCTCAGTAAGGCCTTTTGCACTTATCCCGTTCACTGCAAGCAGCACATCTCCCGGCATTACAC
>PITV01000058.1 GCA_017577285.1 Clostridiales bacterium | reverse complement strand
GAAGGAAAAAGAAAAAAGATGGTCTTTCACCCAAGTTTTGACGTTCGGAAAAAAAATAACTGGCCAATTGACAACCAGACCCGCAGCTGAGGAAGCACCTGAACTCCTACATGCAGACGGATCAGTTCGGCCTGCACACCATCACGAGCATCTACTACGATACGCCGGATCACGCCCTGATCCGCTATTCTCTCTCCCACCCCGTGTTCAAGGAAAAATTCCGTCTGCGGCGTTACGGCGATGAAACAGGCGGCGATATCCTCTTCGCCGAGATCAAAAAGAAATTCAAGGGCGTCGTGTACAAGCGGCGCACCTCCTGCACGGGCGGCGAATGGCCCGCCCTGCTGGACAGCGGCAGCCCCGGTGAAAAGGACGCCCAGATCCGCAGGGAGATACGGCACATGTTCGGCATGTATGACCTTTCACCCGCCGCAGTGATCGCCTATGAAAGAGAGGCGCTTTTCTGCCCGGGAGATGAAGGGCTGCGCGTCACCTTCGACAGGCATCTCAGGGGCTGCAAGGCAGACGGACTGGATTTCTTTCCAAAGGACTGGGATGATATCCTGAAGAACGAACCGGGAATGAAGTATATCATGGAGATCAAGTTTCCCTCTGCCGCTCCCCTGTGGCTGTGCCGTCTGCTGAGCGAGTGCAGGATCTTTCCCCGCAGTTTTTCCAAATACGGCACATGGTATCTGAACAGTGTGAGAAAAAATACAGAACGATGAGGTATTTGCAATGAATATTCTGGGCAGCGTACTGATCACTTCCAAGGTCCCCAGCACGGATATAGGCGTTTTTCTGCTCCTGCTGGCGATCGCTCTGGTGCTGGGCGTTCTGAACATGCTGGTGTTCAGGGCCGGAAATAACAAGATGAGTACGGGGTTATCCATGACGCTGGCGCTGCTCCCCGTGGCGGTGACAGTGGTGATCATGCTGGTGAATGACAAGCTGGGCGCTGGCGTTGCCGTTGCCGGTGCCTTCTCGCTGGTGCGTTTCCGCAGCATAGCGGGAACAGCCAGAGAGATCGCGGCCATCTTTGTGTGCGTGGTGCTGGGTGCCGCGCTGGGGATGGGCTATATCGCCGCGGCGGTCATCCTGTTTATCCTCGTGGCTGCTGTCTGCCTGTGCTTCACCCTGCTGCCCTCTCTGAACCGCAAGGCCACCCGCCGCCAGCTGCGCATCACCATCCCGGAAAATCTGGATTACAACGGGCTCTTTGATGAGACCTTCCGCAAATACAGCATCAGGGCTGATCTGATCCGGATCAGGAGCACCACCATGGGAACGCTGTTTGAACTGACCTATGACATCACCCTGCCCGGCGATACAGTGCCGAAAGCCTTTGTGGATGATCTGCGGGTGCTGAACCTGAACCAGACCATCACGGTGGGCTTGATGAACGAGAACGACATGCTGTAATGAACTGAAGTCAGAAATATCCCTGCTGCGGATCCGGTTTCCGGTTGGCATGCTGCCGCCGGGGAAAGGCCGCTGAAACCGGTTGTTTTTCAAAAGAAACAGCCGGTTTTTGTATGTTCTGGGATAAAACAGCCGCACCTCTTCCATGCCGTCAGAGTTGGAGCGCGATACACAAAAAAACCTTTTCAAAGCGCTTTATTTCTGATATAATGTAAGGTGGTATTTTATGTGAGGAGGGTTCTCATGATGAAGAAATTGACCGCCCTGCTGCTGGCTTTCCTGATGCTGATGACCGTGTCATCTCTTGGAGAGGAACAGCCTGTCCTGTACGCCATGGCAGGTTATGAGAGCAGTACCGGCCGGGACTGGAACACCAATGCCTTCTTCAGCCGCATGCAGGAAAAGACAGGCATCGGCTTCACCTTTTCACAGTATAGTGATGCCACCCAGTGGCACAGTTATGCGGAAGGGCTGACCGTTGAAAGCACCCTCCCCCATGTGCTTTTCAAGGCGGATCTGTACGGCTATGAAACCATCGAGCTGTACAGAAAGGGCGTGCTGATCGACCTGACGCCGTATCTTCAGAACTGCTGCCCCTCTCTGTGGGCGCTTCTGGAAACTTATCCCGATGTGAAAGATGCCATCACCGTTACGGTGGACGGACAGGATGTAATCATCGCCCTCCCCTATATCAATGAGACCCCTCTCAACTGCGGCATCTGGGTCAACAAAAAATGGCTCCAGCGCGCCGGGCTGAACATCGATGATATCACAACACCTGAAGCCTTCGAGGATATGCTGACCCGGTTCCACGAAATGTATCCAGGTGACATCCCGCTGGCGTTCATCGGCAGTTTCGATCTGAAGTTCCTGGCTCATATGTGGGGCCTGTACGGAAATAATTACAATATGTACGTGGATGAAGCCGGCACCGCGGAATTCATGCCGGAAGATGAAAGGTTCTACGATTTTGTGAGCACCATGCGGCGCTGGTACGCCGGCGGTCTGCTGGATCACGACGGATATATCAAGACCGATTCCATCCGTCAGATCACCTCCGCCTCCGACAACAACCCCTACGGCGCGGTCATCACCACCGCGGTCACAAATTTCCTTCCCTCCGAATGGAGCCGGGATTATGTGCTGCTCACCCCCATCGCCTGTGACGGAAAGGTGACATACAGGGACTATTTCGGCCATGCCATCACCGGCACCTTCGCCCTGACGAGCAGGTGCACGGAGGATGACATCACAGCCCTGCTGAACTGGGTCGACCTGCTGTATTCCCCCAACGGCGCCGCGCTGGCCAGTGCCGGTGAAAAGGGCGCCGAGTATGTGATCGTTCCCGATGCCGATATGACGGTGGAAGAGATGATCGCGGACGGCACTCATCAGTGGCAGCTGATCAACACAAGCACCGCCTCCACCGTTCAGATCGAACAGCTGATCACCGGCGGCACCACCGCCCCGGGATACAGTGCGGATGCCTTCCAGCGGCTGTACAATGAAGCGGGGATCAAGGAAATGTTCGAGCAGCAGGAAAAGCTGCGCACCACCGCGACCCGTCCCTTCCCCTACTACACGCTGGACCGTGAGCAGCTGCAGTACATCAGCCGCCTGCAGAACGGCGAGGGTTCTGCCGACGGCATCGGCTACTGGGTGGATGAGCAGATGGCGCTCTGGATCCTGGGCGAGGAAGAACTGACGCCGGACAGCTACAGCGCCTTCATCGCACGCCTTTATGAAATGGGCCTGCAGGAGTTCAAGGATTTCTGGCAGGGCATCGCCGACAATACCGCAGAGTAAAGGAGCAGAAAGATGGATAAGTATACACGCATGCTGAGCGCCCTGAAATCCGCCTCCTCCATGGAGCGTTTCTCCCGTCTTTACGGCCGCCGCGAGGGTGAGCTTGCCCGTCAGCTGACCCGTTACACCGAGCTGGTCAAGCGTCACGAGGATATCTTCCACGCCAATGACAAGCCGCTGTTCCTGATATCCGCCCCCGGACGCACGGAGATCCTCGGAAATCATACCGATCACAATAACGGCCGGGTCATGGCCGCCGCCATCAATCTGGATACGCTTGCCGCCGTCACGCCCAGAGAGGACATGCTGGTGCATATCCAGAGCGCCGGCTTCCCCACGCTGGATCTTGATTTTTCCTGTCTTGACATTCAGGAAGATGAAAAGGGCACCAGCGCCGCGCTGGTCAAGGGCGTTGCCCGCCGCATGAAGGATCTGGGCTTCAGCATCGGAGGCTTTGACGCCGCCATCACCAGCGATGTGCTGGGAGGCAGCGGTCTTTCCTCCTCCGCCGCTTATGAAGTGCTGATCTGCGCGGTTCTGGACAGGCTGTACAACGGAAGCCGGATGGATCCCGCTGAAAGGGCGAAGATCAGCCAGTATGCCGAGAATGTGTACTTTGGAAAGCCCTCCGGGCTGATGGATCAGATGGCCAGCAGTGTGGGCGGCCTGGTATATATCGATTTCAAAAACCTGCCGGGGGACGCGGATATCCATCCCCTGAACCTCGATCTGTCAAAGCACGGATATGACCTGGTGGTGGTCAATACAAAGGGCAGCCACGATGACCTGACCGATGAATACGCCGCCATCCGCACCGAAATGAATGATGTGGCCGCCTTCTTCGGTGAAAAAGTGCTGCGCCGCGTGCGCCCCGATGAATTCATGCTGCATATCGGAGAGATCCGCCAGAAATGCTCCGACCGCGCCTGTCTGCGGGCCGCCCATTTCTTCAATGAGAATGAACGCGTCAAGCAGCTGGAAAAGGCCGTCCGCAATGAGGATATCCCCTCCTTCCTGCGGCTGGTGAACGCCAGCGGCGAAAGCAGCCGCACCCTTCTGCAGAACATTCATGTGCCCGGCGTGAGCCAGCCCGTGTCCCTGGCCCTCATGATGGCGCAGGAAGTGTTGCGGGACAAGGGCGCCCTGCGTGTCCACGGCGGCGGTTTCGCCGGCACCACGCTGAATGTGGTGCCCCATGACAGGCTGGATACCTTTGTGCGCAGTATGGAGAGCGTTTTCGGCACCGGCTGCTGCTATGTGCTGAGCATCCGCCCCGAGGGCGCCGTATGCGTGTTTGAAGAAAAATAAACAAAGAAAAAGAATTCATTTTCTGCTGAAAAGGAGCCCGGATCATATGCTTACCGATCCCGAAAAAAGAACATCTGAAAATAAGGAAGAACCGCTGCAGAAAGATTTGCGTCAGGGTTCGTCAGGTCCGAAGTGGCTCACCACCAGAACCATGGCAACAGTGGCGATGATGTGCGCCATATCAACCGTTCTGGGCTTTTTCCCGGAGATCCCCATGACGTTTTTCGCGCCGTGGCTGAAACTGGATTTCGCCTATCTGCCCATGCTGCTGACAGGTTTTTCAATGGGATTTGTGCCCGGGCTGATCGTGCTCGTTGTAAAGAACTTTTTTCAGCTCGTCACCACGAACAGTGCGGGCGCCGGGCAGGCGGCGGATATGATCATGGGCATCTGCATGCTGCTGCCTGCAACGCTGATCTATAAGATAAACCGCACCCGCACAGGCGCCCTGATCGGAATGATCTGCGGGATCCTGGCGATGACCGCAGGCGCCCTCCTTTCCAACTGGTACATTCTTCTCCCCGTGTTCCTCGGTGACGGATTCCACTCCTATATGGATTCGCATCCGATGCTCCTGTGGGCGGCGGTCGTTCCGTTCAACCTCATCAAAGGCACCGCGGTATGCCTGATCACCTTCCTGCTCTACAAACCTCTTTCTCCCCTGCTGAAGAAAGGCATGAAAGCATGATCTCGGCCAGCCGCGAAGATACTGAAAACCTGGGCCGCGCGCTGGCAAAGCAGCTGCGGGCCGGGGACATCGTGCTGCTGGACGGGCCTATGGGCGCCGGAAAAAGCGAACTGGCCAGAGGCATCGCGAGAGGCCTTGGCATCACAGGCTCCGTTCCCTCCCCCTCCTTTACCATCCTCAACTGCTATGACAGAGGCACCGTCCCGCTGTATCATTTTGACTGGTGGCGCGTGGGAGATGAAAGCGAGCTTTATGACATCGGCGCGGAGGAGTACATGGGCGGAGACGGCATCTGCCTGATCGAATGGTTCGAAAAAGGGCCTTCCCTGCTGCCGGAAAACGCGCTCAGGATCATCATCCGCCCCACCGGGGATGAGGAACGGGAGATCACCCTCGTTCCCCTCGGGGATTTCCGCGATATCACACTGTGAGGAACTGCAATGAACATTCTTGCGATCGACACATCCGGCCCTGTATGCGGCGTGAGTATCTGCAAAGATGACCGGGTATGCTATGAGGCTGCCGCCGTCAACAAGATGACCCATTCCGTCAGCCTGATGCCCATGGTGGAGGAAGCGCTGCTGCACAGCGGCATTCCGATGGAACAGATCGATCTGTTCGCCGCCGTCATGGGGCCGGGCAGTTTTACCGGTGTCCGCATCGGCATCAGCGCCGTGAACGCGTTGGCCCACGCCGCCGGAAAGCCCTGCATCGGCATTGACGCGCTGGAGGCCATGGCAAGGGGAAATGAACTGTTCGACGGCATCATCTGCCCCGTACAGGATGCCAGAGCCGGACAGGTCTACGGAGCCCTCTTTGAAGGCGGCACCATGAAGCGGCTCTGTGAAGATGAACCGCTGAAGATCGAAGATTTCTGTGAAAAGGCTGCCGCATACGGCAGAAAAATGCTGTTCATGGGTGACGGCATGCCGGTGCACCGGGAAAAGATCGCAGGTCTGCTCGGGGACAGGGCGGTGTTCGCCTCCGGAAGCAGCTGCTTCCTGCGGCCCTCCTGCGCTGCGCTGCTGGCTTTGCAAAGAGCGGATGAGGCGCTTGCCTATACGGATCTGAAGCCGCTGTATCTGCGGCCTCCCCAGGCGGAAAGACAAAAAAACTTGCGGGAGACAGGGCATGAGTGATATCATATACCGTCGCATGACGGCAGATGACGTGGATGCCGTCCATGCCATCGAACTGGACACCTTCGCCATGCCGTGGAAAAGAGAAGATTTCGTGAGGGAAATGACACAGAACCGCTGCGCCCGCTATCTGGTGGCGGAGCTGGACGGGAATGTGATCGGTTTCGCCGGCGCCTGGCTCATTCTGGATGAAGGGCACATCACCAACATCGCCGTCAGGAAGGAATACCGCGGAAACGGATACGGCATCAGCCTGACAGGCGCGCTGATGCAGTACGCCGCCAATCTGGGCGTCTCCTATCTGGATCTGGAAGTGCGCAAAAGCAATACCGTGGCGCAGAACATGTACAGGAAGCTCGGTTTCTTCAAGGTAGGCGAACGGAAAAAATACTATGAGGACAACGGCGAGGACGCCCTGCTGATGGTATGCGACAAGCTGCCGGAAGCGGATCCGGACTTCGAGGAAGCAGAAACAGTATCAGAGTAAAAGGGAATCAGTTATGGAACAGTTCAGCACACAGGCGATGAAAAGCAACCTGAACAGAGATCAGATCATTGAAACAGCCGCCCGGCTGGCTGTAGAGTACAAGCACATGGGGTTTCATTGCTCCGAGAGCATGATACGCGCTGTCCCGCAGGCACTGGGGATCGCGCTTCCCTCCGATGTCATACGCAGCGCGTGCGGCTTTTTCGGGGGCGGCGGCGGAACAGGCGACAGGTGCGGTATCATCGAGATCGGCATCATGCTCATAAGCTTCCTGTATGCCCGGATGCATCCGATGCAGAGTGAAAACAACCTGCGGGTGCTCATCCGCAGGCTGCAGGATGAATTTGAGCATGAGATCGGCAGTATCTACTGCAGGCAGATCAAGCCGGCGGCTGTGGAGCGCTGCGGACCGGTGATCGGCTGTGAGGAGACCTACGGGAAGGGCGCGGCCATCGTGACCCGTATCCTTCTGGATGCCGACCGGATCCTGACTGAAAACACATAAACAGAAAACAAGAGGGAAAACACTATGGCGGATAAGAAAGACATAAAAGAATTAAAGGACCAGGTAAAGAACGATATAAAAGAGTTCTCCGGTCAGATGAAAACGGATCTGGATGTGAGCCGCAAGGCAAAGGATACCGATGATTACATGGATGTGGTGTTCCATGAGCCTGTCGGATATTTCTTCATGCTGTTCTTCCGCAAGATCGGCTGGTCCCCGAACATGGTATCCATCCTTTCCGGCATCGTCGGCATCGCCGGCGGCTGGCTCTTCTTCTATGACAATTTCTGGATCAACGCTCTGGGCGTTTTCCTCTCCATCATCGCCATCATTCTGGACTGCACGGACGGACAGCTGGCGCGCATCACCCACAAGACTTCCGAGCTGGGCAGGCTGATCGACGGCGGCGCCACTCTGGCCATCTGCATCGTGCAGTATCTCGCCATCGGCTTCAGGATGATGCGCGAACCGATCTTCCTGAGCAGCACGCTCTGGGGCGGCTGGTGCTGGCTGATGATCGTGCCCTGCACCGTGATCTTCCACGCCAATCAGGACAGGATGGCGGACTATTTCCGCAATCTGCACCTCTTCTTCATGCCGGATACGAAAAGCGAACTGGATCACAGCGATGAGCTGGATGCCCGCTACAGGGAAGAGAAGGCAAAGAAATTCTCTTTCAAGGCCTTCTATCTGCTCTTCTACACCAATTACACCCGTATGCAGGAAAAAATGACCCCCTCCGTACAGCGTTTCTTCGCGCTCGCCGGGCGGGACAGGAGCAGGTATCCCGAAGGGCTGTGTGACGATTTCCTGAAGCAGAGCCGCAAATACATCCAGCTGACCAATATCCTCACCGTCAATTTCAGGGCCTATACCATGTTCATCCTGCTGCTTCTGGGGCTGCATGACTGGTTCTTCCCCGTACTGGGCCTGCTGGAGATCCTGAACATATTTATGATCACCCGCTATGAGAAGATCGCGAAAAATCTGATCAACACCTATTATGCCGGAGGAAAACAGGCATGAAGAGAAAATGGCGCATCGTTTTCTTCCTGCTGGGCATCGCCGGCCTGGTGCTGATGGTCTATAAGGCATGGCCCATCGACTGGGAGACACTTCTTACAACAAAAGTACTGCTGATCCTGCTGGTGCAGCTGGGGATATGGGCAGTGATCTATTTCCTCCATATCCTGGTCTACAAGCAGATACTGGGGGACGAATACTACAAGCAGGTCGGCATGTTCCGGCTGCTGAAGATCGTCATATCCGGTTTCGCGCTCAATAATGTGACGCCCGGCGGGCTGGTGGGCGGAGAACCCTACCGCATCATGGAGCTGAAGCCCTACTGCGGCACGGAAAAAGCCACCTCCACCACCCTGACATTCACTGTTTTCTACACCATCGGGCACCTGATGCTCTGGTGTATCGGCAGCATCGTGTACTTTGCCCTCGGTTTTCCCGGTGACACCTTCTTTGATGTCATCATGGTCATCACCTTCCTGCTCACTGCTCTTGCATGCACAGCATTCATCCGCAGTGAGAAGCAGGGTTTCATCATGCCGGTGCTGAAGTTCGCGGCCAAGCTGCCGCTGGCGAAAAAGCCCGTGAGCAAGCTGCTGGAAAAGCACGGTGAAAGCTTCGCCACCATCGATGATGAGATCAGCGCGTTCAGCCGAGACCGCCGGCACTTCTTCACGGCACTGGCGTTGGAGCTCGCCTCCCGCCTGCTGGAAGGATTCGAGTATTTCGTGATCATTTTCATGCTGGGCGCGGATATCAGCTACTGGGGCGGTCTGCTGACCATGAGTTTCGCCAGCCTCGTCGGCAATGTATTCTTCTTCATTCCCATGCAGGCCAGTACCAGAGAGGGCGGCATGGCGATCGTGCTGGCCTGGCTCGGGATCAGCGATGATATCGGCGTTATGACGGGCCTGCTGTACAGGGCGCGCGATCTGCTCTGCATCGTGCTGGGGATCGCGTTCATTCTGATCAACAAGCGCAGCAGGGCTCCCCTGAGCGACTTGAAGAAGATCATTGATGAAAACAGTTCGCCGGCAAACGCGGGAGCCGGAAACAGGGCCGCGTCAGAAGCAAACGGTGACAGCCCTGTGAATACAGATATCTGACCAGGTTCATCTCAGCATCCCGGGCATATCCTCCGGGATGCTTTTTTTGCGGAAATACAGAAAATAAACCCGCGGGGATCCCGTACCATGGTATAGTAATCAGGTGTTTATCCGGCATGGAGAGGAGGCAGAATGTGTGAAAGGCAGGAGCAGCCGCGCCATCGCGGGAGTGATCTTCGTCAATATCATGTGGGGCCTCTCCTTTATAGGCAGCAAGCGCTCCATGGCAGGCGGTCTCCAGCCGTTCTCGCTGGTATTCGTGCGCTTTCTGTCCGCCACGATCCTGCTGTTCCCGCTGGCATTCCTGACTAAGAACACCCCGCGCATCAGGCCGCGGGATATACCGGGGCTGATCCTCAGCGCCCTTTTCGGCGTGACTGTGTATTTCTTTTTCGAGCTGGAAGGGCTCAAGCGCACCAGCGCGTCCACCGCGTCCCTGCTCATTGCCCTTATTCCCGTGTTCACACTGGTCACAGGTCTGGTTCTGCATAAAAAGCATCCCGGCAAGTGGCAGTGGGCCGGCGCCGGCTTCTCATTGATCGGCGTGTTTCTGGTGGTCTATGACGGAGCAGGCGGCACGGATTCCGCGGCCGGAGTGCTCTATATGCTGGGAGCCTGCCTGTGCTGGGTGGTTTACGGAGAGGTGACAGACAAACTGCTGAAGCGCCTCCCCACGCTGACGGTCACCTGCTGGCAGAGCCTGTTCAGCCTCATCTCACTCGTTCCGCCCATGCTGATCGAAGGCACAGACCTGACAGCAGTCACCGCAGATGCGTGGCTGTGGTCCAGCCTGTTCCTGGGCGTGATCTGCTCCTGCGTGTGCTATATCCTCTATAATGACGCCATTGCCCTGCTCTCCCCCCAGAAGACCGCGATCTTTCTGAACCTGAATCCGCTGGCGGCGGTGATCGGCGGCGCGCTGCTGCTGAATGAACGGATGACCCTTCTGCAGGGGATCGGCGGCGTGATCATCCTCGGAAGTCTTCTGCTGGTCAACAGCACAGGCAGGAAGGATGCTGCCGCGGAAAACAGTGAATGTTCACCGCGCTGATCCGCCTTTGTAAAAGATGACTGAAAACGCTCCCGCACTTGACACACACGGGCACTGATGATATGATTCATTTGTGAAATTATGGCCTGTTGCTGTATATAAATACCGGGAGATAATCGATATGAACAAATTTCTGCATACGTTCCTCTGCATTCTGACGGTCCTTTGCCTTCTGCCCGCGTTCTCCCTTGCGGAAGAGGCACAGGATCCCTTTGCTTTACCGCTGGATATGGATTATGACCCGCCCAAGGCACGGGGAGAGTTCACCGCCACGACCTATCATGACGAAAGCCTGGATGTGGTGATCGAAGAGATCAGGTACGGCCGGAACACATATCATCTGGCCCATATCACAGTCGCCAGTCCCACCCAGCTGCGTACGGTCGAGGTTGGCAAGCCCAATCAGGATGCAGAAGAGAAGCCCTCCCTGGTGGGGCGGAAAAAGAATGCCGTCCTGATGATCAACGGCGAGTTCTACACACAGCGGACAAAGGACGCGTTTATCTACCGTCAGGGAGTGATGTATCAGAACAACCCGGACCCTCAGAAGGATATACTGATCATTGACAGCAACGGGGACTTTCATGTTTTCCTTGGAGCAGATCAGGAAAGTGCGATCCATGACTTTATCGAAAACGGCGGGGACATTGTAAATGCGTTTTCCTTCGGGCCCGCATTCGCGGCAGATGGAATGACCTTGCCTTTTGATGAAGAAAGGGATAACTTTTATCCGAATCTGTTCACACAGCGCACAATGATTTGCCAGGAAGAAACACGGGAAGACGGACGGAAGTCATATTGTTTCATCTACGCGGATAAAGCCACGCATGAAGACCTGCACTCCTTTGTAGCGCATGTGAACGAAAGCAATGAATACGGCTTCAGATTCATCTGCGCATATAATCTGGACGGCGGAAAGAGCAGCATATTGCTTTTCAATAAAAAGGTGATCGGTGATCACAGTGATAACAAAGAACGGCCGGTAAAGGATATGATCTACGTAGCAACAGCCGTTTCTGAATAATAATATATATGATTATCTTTGTGCAGAGGAATACATACATATGAAAAAAAACGCGGTTAGTATTCTTTGCGGCGTTCTGGCGCTGATCCTGCTCACTGCCTGCTGTTTTCTTCTGACCAGCGGCAAGATCACGGCGGTAGCGCAGGAAGCCTGCAGCGATAAAGACCCGGCGCTTCTCCCCGCTGCCGGCACGGCGCTCAAGCCGTACGGCGTGATCATCGCCGTCAGTGCCGCCGCAGCGCTGGCAGCCGGATATTTTCTGGCCTGCAGGAAACAGACGCGCAGCTGGCGGGATATGAGCCTGTTCAGTCTCATCAGCATCGGCGGGGGGCTGGTCCTTTCCCGTCTGATGTATGTGGCGTGTTCTTTCACGCAGAACTGGTGCAATGAACTGTTCTGGCAAAGCGCCGGGCCGCTCCGTCTGTGGGACGGGGGCCTGAGCATGACCGGCGTGCTGCTCGCCATGCTGCTGGCGGGGCTTCTGGTCCCCTCCTGCCGCCAGGCGACAGGACTGGCCGCTCCCCTCTTTATCGCAGGAGCCCGGTACGCCGAAACATTCACCGGCCTGGATGACATCTACTCCGCCATGGGGTTCGGCGGTTTCTCCGTGGGCGATGAGGATCTTGAGATCTGTCCCTGGTACGCCATTGAGACCGATTATGATTTCAGGCTGAATGTGCGGTTCTTCGAGATCCTGATCGCACTTCTGATCTTCATCGCCGTGCTGGTAGTGCCTTATCTGCTGAAAAAGCGGAAGACCGGTCGCCGCAGCGAATAC
>PITV01000057.1 GCA_017577285.1 Clostridiales bacterium | reverse complement strand
CTTCTGATCCAGCTGCATCAGCAGCTCCAGTTGGGATGTGAACCCGGCGACAAAATCGCGGCACCTGTCCTCGTCGGCGCCGGGAAGGCATACGAACATCTCATCGCCGCCCAGACGGCAGGAGAAGCCGTCCTCCGGCAGAGCGCGGCGCACAGCCGCGGCGATGTTGCAGATGGCATGATCGCCCTCCGCATGTCCCCAGGTATCATTGACATGCTTGAGGTCATCCATATCCAGAAATACGAAACCGGCCTGCATGGATTTTCCGCGCCCCGCCTGCAGCATGGCGGTGAGTTTTTCCTCCAGACCGCGGCGGTTGTAGAGCCCGGTCAGCGTATCTGTGATGCTGCTCCTGCGCCGCTCCTCATAAAGATAGCGCAGTTTGTTCTGGTTGGAAATACTGTTGAGCGCGTTGGCGATGATCACGTTCCAGTGGTGGAAGTAGAGGGTGGGGATATGCCCCGGATCATACTGCAGGACGGAATAGCCGTAAACGGACTCGCGCTGATGGAGCAGCATGACAAAGAAGGTCTGCGGCTCGGGGGATGATGTATACGCGGACGGAAGCAGCTGTCTGGTGGGGAAGGATGTCATCGGCATCCCTTCATCCCTGCGGTTGCGGATGGAAATGATCAGACGGGAGGTATCGGTGATCTTTTCGGCATAGTGTCCGTTCCTGGCGGTGTTCTGATCCTCAAACAGACACAGATAGTAATCCCTCAGATGAGGCACATCACTGAATTTGTTTACGATCTCCCGGTGCATGTCCTCATAGGTGTCGCAGGCGTTCAGAGAGATGGAGAAATAGGTCTGACTGACTTCGCGGCTCTTGATCTTTTCCAGACCGATGTTCAGCTCCGTGGTCTTATCCCAGTAGCTTCGCAGCGTGGGCTGCTCGCATCCGCAGCTTTCCTTGACGTGCATACTGCCCTGAAGCAGGATATTCTCCTGCCGTTCAGGCAATCCCAGTTCACGGTCGCGGATCTTTCTGTCCAGCATCTGCATGGCTTCCGTGATCATGCGGTCATAGTCCTGACCGACGGATGTGATCGTGGGCGCAGTAAAGGACGGAACGTTGTCAAAACCGGTTATGATCACATCCTCCGGCACATGCACACCGTGGCGCGAGCACTCGTTGATAAGGGCGTGAGCCATGTAGTCATTGGCGCATATGATGGCATCGGGCCGTACAGGGATATCCTCGAAATAGTGCTTGTAGATCAGATCGGCGTCATTGGTCCACATGGAGCCGTGATACACGCATCCTTCAGGCAGGGGCAGGCCGCGCTTTTCCATAAACCGGAGGAAGCACTGCTCGCGCATCTCGGCATCCTTGTGCCCTTCGTATCCTGATACGAACCCCACATTGGTGAGGCCGTGAGCATCCACGATATGCTCCAGAAGAGGTTCGATGGCGTTCTCTTCCACCGTGTACACGCAGCTGTAGGAATAGTGGCGGTAACGGATGCACACGACAGGGCAGCTGCAGGAATCCAGCATGGCGAACAGACTGTCCTTGAACCCGTGCAGCTCATAGTTATCGGGTGCCACCAGAATGCCGTCCAGCTGATCGACGGGGGCAAAGGAAAACATGCTCTTTTCGTGACGGTCATAAGAATTGATGCTGTCACGGTGACCGACTGTGCAGAAGAAATAGATATCATACCCCATGACACGGGCCATGTTCTGGGCCGTTTCATAAAGGCTGTTTTCAAAATAGGTATCGGATTTGTTGATGAATACGCCCAATGAGCGCCGCTTTTTTTCAGACACTGTTTTGCACCTCCGGAATTCGGAAATCAGGATCACCTTTCACTGACAGGATCAGATCCCGTACACATCGCTGCGCTTCTCAGCCAGATAGTCAAGATATACGGAAGGGTCAAAGGGCTCGCCCAGTACATCCTTCAGCAGCCGGTCGGCGGGCTTCTCGCTGCCCCATTTCCAGATATGCTCCCTGTTCCACGCGTTGACGGGGTCGAAATCCCCCTTCGCGAGGCAGGCATCCACATCCACGGTCTCTTTCATTTTTTTCAGGAACTGCGCGCCGTACGCGCTGCCCAGCGCGTAGGAGGGGAAATACCCGATGGCGCCGCCGGACCAGTGGCTGTCCTGCAGAACGCCATGACGGTCATCCGGCACATCCACTCCCAGATATTCCTTATAGAGCCTGTTCCATTCGCCGGGCAGGTCGTGAACGGTGATCTGCCCGTGCATCAGCGCCTTTTCCAGTTCATAGCGCACCATGACATGCAGACAGTAAGTGACCTCATCGGCCTCTGTGCGGATCAGGCTGGGCTGAACCTTGTTCAGCGCCTTATAGAAGTCTTCATCCGAATACGCGGCGCGGTCTTTCAGGCAGGAGCGGATGACGGGGGCAAGGAAGCCGGAGAACGCGCGGCTGCGGCCCAGGATATTCTCATAGAAACGGCTCTGGCTTTCATGGATGCCCATGGATACGCCGCCGTCCAGCACCGTATAGCAGAGAGATTCATCGGAGCCTGTATCATACAGGGCGTGACCGCCCTCATGGATGACAGAGAAGAGAGAAGAGGAAAAATCATCCCTCTGGTAATGGGTGGTGATGCGCTCATCCAGATGACTGCCGAAATCGGTCGTGAAGGGATGCTCGGTGGTGGCAAGCCCCACATGATCCAGATCCAGCCCCATGATCTTCATCAGTTCTTTTGCCAGTTTTTCCTGATCCGCATCGGAAAAATCGCCCTTCAGACAGGCGTCATCCACCTGGGGCTTTTCGCCGATCTTTCTGATCAGCGGCACAAGGCGGGCACGCAGCGTGGCGAAGAACGCGTCGCAGGTCTTCATATCCAGACCGTCTTCAAACTCGCCCAGCCAGTAATCATAGGGATCCTTATCCGGCGCGATCAGGGAAGCAAAACGGATATTTGTGGCGAATATCTTTTCAAGACAGGGCTCAAACAGGGCGAAATCGCTGTTTTCCTTGGCGGTGTGCCAGATATCATCCGCCTGAACGAGCAGTTCTTCATAGGCGATATACTCATCCATCGGGATCTTGCGCATCTGACGGATCTCCTTGAGCATCAGGAATACCATGCGCTGCTCCCTGCCGGAGAGCTGATCCCTGTTCTGGTCCAGTTCTTCCAGCGCTTTCACCGTTTCCTCGCTGGTGGAAAGCTTGTACTTTTCTCCGCTCAGGAGGCTGACGGCGTGGCCGCGGTTCTGCGCGGTCCCCGCGGGGGCGGAGGTGACACCGTCATAACTGATCAGCGAAAGAGCGTGGTCATACGCGCTCTGCAGGCTCTGTATCTCATACAGCCGTTCTTTCAATGCGGAAATATCTGTCATATGCTTTCCTCTCCGGATACTTTGTAGTTGACGATAAACTTATCGTGGGTGGTGAGCTGGAGCGCGGTCCCTTCCTCCCAGGCGGGGAAGGGGAGCCTGTTGTCAAAATACAGCTGGCGGTCATCTTTTTCATCCTTCAGGCTGCCTTCGCTGACCAGAACAGGCAGCACCCAGATGCCGTCACGGAGCACGGCGGCGGGATCATATTCCTTGAACATGCAGGAAAGGCTGCGGGTCTTTCCGAACAGCGCCTCTTTCATATAATCACGGTAGCGGCGGACGGGCATGATAAAAACACCGGCGCCGAAGATCAGCACAGCACCGGCCAGCACCGGCAGGATGAAAGCAAAAGGATACATCTGAATATGCGTGAGAAGACGGTTCGTCACTTCATTGCCGTTTGCGTCCAGATGCATGGAACCGCTCCAGTCACATACGGCCAGAACGAGCACTGTGACGGACGCGCAGAGGAGGAGCCCTCCGGTGAGATATACGATCAGGCGCCGCAGGCGCAGCTGCTTTTCGATTTTCTGATAGTCTTCGCGGGAGTACATGCCACATCTTTCCTTTCCGGTTATGTCCATGAAAAATTATAACATCATTTGTAAAAATTCTCAATATGTATTTCATTATTTCATTTTATATGCTATAATGCGTAAAGTAAAATGCCGGGGGTGTGCGAACATCCGTCATTTTGCGGAAAGAATGTCAGGCCGCAGGGCCGGGGGAGACAGAATGGCGCGCAGAACAGGCCGGAACAAAGGCAGAAAAACGAGGGTGATCCTGATCATGGCGGTCCCCTTTCTTGCTGCTGCCCTGATCCTTCTTTGCGTGCTTTCCGCTGCCATGCGCAGCAATTACGCCCGCAACGCGAAGGGCAATTCCAGCATCGTTCATGACGGGCTGTATATCAGCGAGGTCATGACATCAAACAAAGGCGCCTATCCGGATGAACGGGGAAAGTTCGGCGACTGGGTGGAGATATGGAACAGCTCGGATGAAGCGGTGAACCTGAACTGCGTCGGGCTTTCCGACAGGCCCGACCGCGTGTTCTTTTTCTTCCCGGATTACATTCTGGAACCCGGCGGACGCGTGACAGTGTTCTGCGACGGTTCGAACCGCAATGAGTATGACGCGCGCTATGCCGCCGAGCATCCCAATGAGCGCAAGTATGTCTTCCACGCGAAATTCTCTCTGAGCAGCATCGGCGAGATCGTGTATCTGTTCGATGCCTCGGGCAGGGAGATCGACCATGTGGAGATTCCCACCCTGAACACGGATGAGAGCTATGTGCTGACATCTGTGGAGAACGGGGTGAAATCCTACGAGATCACCGATAACTATTCTCCCGGATACGAGAACACCTTTACCGGATTCGAGCGCTATGTTAACGATTATCCCGTTTATGCCGGCCGGATCGTCATCAATGAGATCACGCCTGTTCCGCGCGCCGGCCTGACTGACGCGGATGGTGAATGCTGCGACTGGATCGAGCTGAGGAACATCTCCAATGAGGATGTTTATCTGGGCACCTTCACCCTCAGCGATGATGAGACGAAGCCCTACAAATGGAAGTTCCCCGATAACGCTGTGATCCCCGCCGGCGGATACTATCTGGTGTTCTGCTCCGGCAAGGACCGTATGGACACGGATACCAATTTCCCGCACACCAATTTCAGCCTTTCCGCCGAGGGCGAGACCATCGTGCTGTTCACCATCTACGGGCAGCAGGTGGACCGTGTCAGTTATGAGAATGTGGGAAAGGACATGAGCTACGGCCGGGATTACAACGATATCGGCACATGGAAGATATTTGATCTGCCTACGCCGACGCTTCCCAATAATTATTACGGCGCGAGCCGTGCCGATGAATTCATCAGAGGAAAGAACGCGACAGGCATTTATATCAGCGAGATCGTTTCCTCTGCCGATGCCGTTATTCCCATGGCCGGACAGAGTGCCTGCGACTGGGTGGAGATATTCAATTCCACCGAGAACGTGGTGGATATGAGCGGCTGGGGCCTGAGCGACAATATCGGGTGGCCCCGGAAGTGGCGTTTTCCGGAGGGCACCTCCATATGGCCGGGCGAGTATAAGGTCATCCTGCTTGATAAAAGCGAGAGCGCCGGAAATGATGCCTCCCGTCTGCACGCCTCCTTTGCTCTTTCCCGCTCCGGCGGGGAGATCCTCACCCTGTCCGATCCCGCCGGCGTGATACTGGACAGAGTTTATGTTCCTTCCATACCGACTGATGTATCCTATGGACGCACATGGGGGGAAGGCGGTTTTTTTTATTATGATCTCCCGACTCCGGGACGCGCCAACGCGGCCGGCTTCACCGGCTACACGGAAGCCCCTTCGTTCTCGCTGCCCGGCGGATTGTACACCGGCGAGATCACAGTGGAGATCGATGTACCTGCCGGCACGACTGTAAGATATACCACGGACGGCTCGGTGCCTGTGATCGATAACAGCATCGAATACACGGGACCGATGACCTTTACTGACAATGCCATCCTCCGGGCGCGCGCCTTTGCACCCGGGCTGCAGCCTTCCGGAACGGTCACCGCCAGTTATATCATGAACACCTACCATTCCCTGCGCGTTGTGAGTCTGGTGATCGATCCGTACGATCTGTGGGATGAAAACACCGGTATGCTCTCGGACGGGCCGGATGCCGTAAAGGAAGTGGGCAAGCTTCCCTTCAAGCATACTGTTTACAGGCAGTACGGAAAAGTGCCCCGCGCCGGATACATAGAGGTGTATGAACAGGGTGTGACGGATGAGAACGGCAGGACTGTTGCCGTGATCTCTCAGGGCGTCAAAGTGTCCCTGCAGGGGGACTACAGTCTGGATATGCCGCAGAAATCCTGGAAGATCCGTGCCCAGGCATCCGGCGGAAACAAGTATTTCGAATATCCGCTGTTTCCTCACAGAGATTACACTTTCTACAAATCATTCACTCTGCGCAACAGCGGAAATGACAGCGTGTGGACCCGCCTTTCCGACTGCTTCCAGACAGCGCTGGTAGACAGATACCTGAATTCGTCCGGTTCACAGGAGGGAATCACAGATATTCTGACACTGGACTTTGAACCCTGTGTCGTATATCTGAACGGTATCTACTGGGGCCACTACAACATGCGTGAACGCAAGGACAAGTACTGCATCTGCCAGTATGAGGGACTGGATTTCGAACAGGCGGACGGCATCAGCATCATCAAGGAAAATTATACGGTGGTGCAGGGAAGCGACGCTGAATACCGGGCCATGATCCAGCATCTGAGAACATCCTCGCCAAATACCAACCCCGCGGACAGGCAGTATCTGGATGAGAATATCGATATCGATTCCTTCCTTGACTGGTTTGCCATTGAGATGTTCTTCGGCAACTCCGACCCCGGCAACGTCATGTATTACCGGCTGCCTGTACCGGGCAGCAAGTGGAAGTGCCTGCTGTACGATCTGGATTACGGAATGTACAACTCGGAATTCGACTCCCCCTGGTCCTATCTGAAGGAAAAGGGCATGGGACAGCAGCTGATCGTGAACACGGTGTTCGTGAAAATACTGGAAGTGGATGAATACCGTGAGAGGTTCTTTGCCAAGTGCGGGAATATCTACAAGACCCTGACGCCCGAAGTGATGTACGCGACGCTGATGGATGTGAGGGCCGGGATCGAGCCCGAGATGAAGAAACACTGGGACCGCTGGGCGCCTGACAAGGGCTGGAAACTGGTAAACAGCGATTCACCCTCTTCGGGAGACGGCGCGCTGCGCTACTGGAACACCCGTATCACCCGTCTGACCGGCATCATTCAGAAACGGCCGTACTACTTCTACACACTGTTCAAGAAGCAGTTCGGACTGACTGACGCCCAGATGGAGCGCTATTTCGGCGGGCCATGTCCCGCCAAGCCTGACTGACCGCAAGAAAAATGACAGCGAAAACAACCTGAAATAACTAAAAAACGGAGGATCCTGCCATGTTGGACACCATCGGAAACTGGATATCCCAGCAATTTGCATCGATCAGCGCGAGCGAGATCATCGTGGCGCTGGTGTGCGGCTTTGTCACCGGTCTGCTGATCGCCTTCATTTACAAAAGGACTTACCGCGGCGTTCTCTACAGCCCGTCCTTTGCCCTTACCCTGATCATGATGACGCTGATCACCACGCCTGTCACCGCCGCGATCCGCAGCAGTGTGGCGCTTTCCATGGGTATGGTGGGCGCGCTCTCCATTGTGCGTTTCCGTACAGCCGTCAAGGATCCGCTGGATACCGCCTATATGTTCTGGGCGATCACCATGGGTATCCTGCTGGGCGCCGGGCTTTACCTGATCGCGCTGGTGGTGGTCATCGTGATCTCTCTGGTGATGATCCTGCTGTTCTTCTTCAAACTCCGCAACCCCGACAGTTACCTTCTGGTGGTGCATTGCAGTGAATTTGCCGAGACCGCGATTGAAACTGCGATCAGACGCTTTACCAAAGACTGGCATGTCCGTTCCAAAACCATGAGCCGCGGAGGACTTGAGATGACGATCGAGGTGCGGCTCGATGAAAAGCGCTTGAATATCGTAAGCTTTATCATGGACATCGAGGGTGTGAGCGACGCGACTCTGGTGGCCTGTCAGACAGAAGCGGGGGCCTGATCATGGTCATCCCTCTGAGGCATGAAAATAAATTCTATATCACATACACCCAGTATCTGGCATTGCGCAGCGTGCTGAAAGCGGTGCTGAGGCCCGATCCGCACACCAATGAGAACGGGCAGTATCATATCCGCTCTCTGTACTTCGATACCGTTTTCAATGAAGCGTATGTGGATAAGATCAGCGGTGTGCAGAACCGTGACAAGTACCGGATGCGCATCTATAATCTTTCCGACAGAGAGATCTTCATGGAGTGCAAGACAAAGCTGGGCAGCTTTATCAGCAAGCGTTCGGTTCAGATCCCCCGGGATCTGGCGGATCAGCTCATCGCCGGCGATCCCAGCGGGCTGGAGAACACATCCTCGGGCCTGCTGAGGGATGTGTACAGGGAAATGAGGACGCGCCTGCTGCATCCGGTGGTGATCGTGGATTATCTGCGCGAGCCCTATCTGCACACGGCGGAGGAAGTGCGCATCACCTTTGATATGCAGCTGCGCACAGGCCTGAACAGCATCGATATATTCAATCCCGATGTTCCGACCATCCCGCCTCTTTCCCATGAGGAGATCATTCTGGAGATCAAGTACAACCGGGTGCTGCCGCCCTACATTCGCGACCTGATCTCTTCTGCCTGCCCCGAACCGGTGCAGACAGCCATCAGCAAATATACCCTTTGCAGACGATTTGAAAACATGGAGGCCTGAGGAGGCTTCCTGAACGCGGAGGTACAGGATATGCCCCTTTCGATTGCCATTGACGGACCGGTAGGCGCCGGTAAATCCACGATCTCGGATGCTGTGGCCCGCAAACTGAACATGATTCATCTGGATACCGGTGCCATGTACCGCGCGGTGGGACTGTGTGCGATGGATAACGGGATCGATATCCGTGATGAGGAAAAAGTGACGCAGATGTGCCGTGAGGGAAAGGCACTCGTGGATGTGCTGTACGCGGACGGCACTCAGATCACCCTGCTGAACGGGGAGGATGTGAACGGACGCATACGCACCCAGGAGGCGGGAGAGGCCGCCAGCGCCGTGAGCCGTTACCGCTATGTGAGAGAAATGCTGGTCAGGCGCCAGCAGGAGATCGCCCGGAAACAGGATATCCTGATCGACGGGCGCGACATCTGCACGGTGGTGCTTCCTGACGCGACAGTCAAGATCTACCTGACGGCGACAGCCGAGGAACGCGCCCGGCGCAGGCAGCTGCAGCTGGCGGAGAAAGGTCAGCAGATCCCCTTTGAGGAGATCCTCGCCGAAGTGAACGCCAGAGACTGGCAGGATATGCACCGTGAGGTGGATCCGCTGCGCATCGCCCCGGGTGCTGTCGTAGTGGATACGAGCGATCTGGATTTTGACGGTTCCGTACAGGCTGTACTGCGCTGCGTGGAGGAGGCAGGAAGGTCATGAGCGTGAAGGAAACGGGGGAGAAGGACACCTCCGTCAGAAAAAGGAACGGATTGTACGCCTTTGTGAAGGCAGTGGCGAATGTGGTCTTCCGCACGCTTTTTCCGCTGAAGGTGGAAGGGCTTGAAAATATACAGAACGCTGATAAGCCCTATATCCTGGTGAGCAATCATCTGCACGCGCTGGATCCGGCGGTGATCGCGTTCCGGCTGAAGAATGTCGAGGTCACCTTCCTCGGTAAAAAGGAAGCCATGGAGAGCGGGATCGGAAAGTGGTTCTGCTCAAAGATGGGCATGATCCCGGTGCAGCGCCACAGCGCCGATCTGTCCGCGGTGCGCTCCTGCATGCAGGTGCTGAAAGCGGGTGGTGTTCTGGGGATCTTCCCGGAGGGGACCCGTCATAATGAGTCGCCCATGAAAAATGTGGAGAGCGGCACGGCGCTGATCGCGCTGCGGGGCCGGGCGGATATCCAGCCGGTATATATCTCGGAAAAACTTCGGCCCTTCCGCCGTATCCGGGTCATATACGGAAAGCGTCTTGAGACCCGCGGCATCTATGAAAAGGGGACCAGCAACACGGAAGTGTATGAACTGACGGAAATGATCAGAGGTTCAGTGCTGGCACTGGCCGGTGCCGGTTCCGGTGAATGAGATCCGTCCGGATGTATCCTGAGAACTGTTTGTAAAATTTTTTGAAAAAATTTAATTTTTCTTGCAGGAATACAAGGATACATGTCGAATGATGAAATATTCGCCTATTTAGGATGTGATGCAGGTGAGTGTCGTAATTGCCAGATATGCCGGGTTCTGCAACGGTGTACAGCGGGCAATGAATATGGCATTTGAAGCCGCGGAACAGGCAAAGCGCGAGGGCAGTGTGATCTGTTCTCTCGGGGAACTGATCCATAATCCCGAAGCACTGAAACGGCTGGAGGAATGCGGCATCCGAAAGGTGGACCGGGTGGAGGATGCGGCGGAAGGATATCTGCTGCTGAGAAGCCACGGGGAGCCTCCAGAAACTTATGAAAGCGCGCAGAAGCGGGGCCTGAAGATCATCGACTGCACCTGCCCTTCGGTGGACAGGCTGCATAAGCTGGTGAGAGAGCACGCGGCGCGGGGGCTGCCGGTCATACTGGTGGGCGATCAGGGGCATCCGGAAGTGGTCGGCACAACAGGATGGTGCCGGGGCGGAGCGTGCTATGTCGTATCCAGTGAACGGGAAGCGGAAGAGCTGCCTGCCATGGAACAGCCGCTGGCTCTTTGCCAGACCACCTTTTCGGCGCAGCAATGGGATATGATCCTGAATGTGCTGCGCGGGAAATACCCTGATATCACGGTGAAGAACACCATCTGCAATGCCACGGCGAACCGTCAGAAGGAAGCTGCTGTACTGGCTGCTTCAAGTGATGTGATGATCGTGGTGGGGGGCAGGCAGAGCGCGAACACACAGAAACTGTTCGAACTGTGCCGGGAGAAATGCCCCGAATGCTATCTGGTGGAGCGTGCGGCGGAACTACCGCGGCACATCAAATATATCCACAAAAAAAGAATCGGAATAACCGCCGGTGCATCTACGCCGGTTTGGTCACTTAAGGAGGTTTTTGCACACATGAACGACATGGAAGAAAAGCTGGAACAGGCGACGGAAGAGCTCTCCGAAGAAGAGCAGCGCAACAAGTCCTTTATGGACGATGTGGAGAAGAGCATGGTTCGGATCCACAACGGTCAGACTGTTACCGGAACCGTGGTTACCATCACGGAAGACGAAGTATTCGTCAACATCGGCTACAAGGCTGACGGAATCATCAAGCGCGAAGATCTGGTCGACCAGGATGTAAAGGTGGATGACGAGATCGAAGTCGAAGTCGTCAAAGTAAATGACGGAGAAGGAAATGTACTTCTGTCCCAGCGCAATATCATCAATCGCAAGGTGTGGGAAGACCTGATGGCCAAGTACCAGGCCGGCGAGTACATTGAAGCTGTCGGCAAGGAAGCTGTTAAGGGCGGCCTGATCGCTGACTGCGGCGGCGTACGCTGCTTCGTTCCCGCTTCCCGTCTGGCCCGCGGCTATGTCGAGAAGATCGACAAGTTCGTCGGCGAAGAGATGAAGCTGAAGATCATCGATGTCGATGAGAAGAAAAAGCGCGTAGTTGCCAGCCGCAAGGATGTTCTGGCTGAAGAAGCCGCTTCCAAGAAGGCTGCTGCCTGGGAAAAGCTGGAAGAGGGCGCTGTGGTGACCGGTATCGTCCGCCGCTTTGCCGATTTCGGTGCTTTTGTTGATCTGGGCGGCGTGGACGGACTCATCCACATCACCGATCTGGCCTGGCACCGTGTCAACAATCCCGGTGATGTTCTGACCATCGGCCAGGAAGTCGAAGTCAAGATCCTGAGCCTGGACCGTGAGCGCGAGCGCATCCAGCTGGGCTACAAGCAGCTGCAGGCCAAGCCCTGGGACAACATCGAAGAAAAGTATCCCGTGGGCACCATCGTGGAGCGCAAGGTCGTCCGCATTGCCGCTTTCGGCGCTTTCGTAGAGCTGGAGCCCGGTGTTGACGGTCTGGTGCATATCTCCCAGTGCGCGCTCACTCACATCCAGAAGGTTGAAGACGCTCTGACTGTCGGTCAGGATGTTATGGTCAAGATCATGGCTGTAAATCCCGAGACCAAGCGCATCACCCTGTCTGTGCGTGAAGCCCTGGCTGATCAGACTTCTCCCGATGAAGAAGTGATCGACGAGGACATCGCCGGCGAAGAAGCTCCTGCCGAAGAGTAAGTATCATCAGACGCCGCCTGTTTTGAGACGGGCGGCGCCTTTTATTTATTTTTTTGAGTGAGGGTATTATGGAGATCGGCGCGTTGCTTACTGAAGGAAAAAACAAACTGGTTTTTCTGACAGATGAGGATGACAAGTGTGTGGTGCGTTTCGGAGACGAAGCGGTGGCCTACAAC
>PITV01000056.1 GCA_017577285.1 Clostridiales bacterium | reverse complement strand
ACCCGCGGCTTTGGAGGAGCCGGAAAAGCGGGAAATATCGGGGATCATGCAGATGATGCTCACGAAACCGCCGGTGATCAGGGAAACGGCGGCGGGAACGGTCATCGTGCCGCCGGCGTTCCGGGCGGCTTCAAGGATCTCCCCCGCCGGAACTTTCCGGAAGGTGATGACCGCGGCCGCCGCCAGCGCCGCGAAAAGCAGTGGCACACCGGCAGCGGCCAGGATCTTCATGCCGCGGATGCCCGTCACCGCCGTGATCATCATAAGGACGCCGCCGGCAGCGGCCAGGAGCCGCGGGCTTACGGCGGAAATGCCCGCCAGTTCCAGCACGGAACCGGCGGAAGCGGCAAAGCGCGAACACTGGACACCGTACCAGATGAAAAGGGTCAGCGCGATGATCAGGCTGAAGATCATCGCCCCGACAGTGCCGAAAGCGGAGCGGGAGGCAAGAGCGGAGGACAGACGGGTCTTTGCCCCGATCACCCCCATAGCGGCGGCAAGCAGCGCGATAACAGCCGCCCCGATAAGGACGGACAGGATAAAATCGCTCCATTTCATGCCGGAGGCCAGGGTACCGCCGATGGAGAACGCCGCCAGACAAAAGACGCTCCCGGCCCATATCATGCCCTGTGAAAAGCAGG
Source organism: Clostridiales bacterium (assembly GCA_017577285.1). Lineage (GTDB taxonomy): Bacteria > Bacillota > Clostridia > Christensenellales > Aristaeellaceae > ZC3RG03. The sequence goes on along the minus strand of PITV01000056.1, from coordinate 11,743 downwards.
ACAGCCCTTTCCCCGCAGGGACCGGAGATGACGCGTGATCTCCGGAAAACTCTCTGATCTTTTCCATAACCATACCTCACAGATCCTTCAGGGATCCGAATGCTCCTGAATGTATCATCCTCTCCCGCGGGAGGGGCCTGTCACAGGTCGTACACGGCGATGACCTCATTGCCGCACATCTCGCCGTTCTCACGGAAGCCGTACAGGCTGTATATCTTCTTCGCGCGGGCGTTTTCCGGCTCATAGGAAAGCCAGATCTTCTCCGCGGGGCCGAAGGGGAAGACGCGGACATACGCCATGACGGCGTCCAGCGTCTGCCGTCCGTAGCCCATGTGCTGATACTGCCGGTCGATCATCAGGCGCCACAGGCAGTAGTTGTTTTTGATGAGGTCGCTCTCCTCCTCATTGCCCACCGTACCCTTGCCGATCATGACAAAGCCCACCAGGGTGTCATTGCTGTACACCGCGAAGGGCTGGGCGATATTGCCCTCGTTGCGGGTGGCATAGGCCTCAGCCAGGCTCTGGATGTTTTCCGCCACAAAATCCATCTGGTCCTCGAAGGGCGTGAGGCGGCACACCTGCCAGATGTTCGCGTTGGTGATCTCTTCAAAACGGATCATAAATAAAAACTCCTCCGGCGCCCCGCGTGACGCGGCGGCAGGTTTATTGTAACCCCGGAGGAAAGGATATGCAACAGGCGGGACAAAGAACGAACAATGGCGGAAGGAGTTGGATCAGTACTCCTCGTACTCCTCCTTCGGGATGATCTCCTGCATGCCGCGCACCCGGCGGGCCAGCATCAGGAGCACAAGGATCAGCGACAGCACATCCGCCGCGGGCTGGGCCCAGATGAGGCCGTCCGCGCCGATGATTGCCTGCAGGATGAACAGGGCGGGAATGAAGATGATGCCCTGCCGGAAGAGGGAGGCCAGCAGCGCGGGCGTGGCGGCGCCCATGGCCTGCAGGGCGTTCTGGCACACCACATAGGCGCCGATGAGCCAGGCGGTGCTCATGAGGATGCGGGTGTAATGCACGCCGGCGCCGATGGAGGCGTCCTCCGTCAGGAACACCTTCACCACGGGCTCCGCGAAAATGAAGCACAGGGCGGCCACGGCCAGGCAGAAGCCCAGGCCGAACAGGGCGGCGAACCGGATGCCCTCTGAAAGGCGCTTTCTGTCCCCGGCGCCGTAGCAGTAGCCCAGGAAGGGCTGCACGCCGCTGCCGATGCCGATGCCGATGAGGGTGACGATCATGATGACCTTGGCGGTGACGCCGTAGCCGGCCACCAGCAGGTTGCCGTTCTCATAGCCGGAGAGCTTCGCGTTGACGATCATGGAGGAAAGGCTCACCAGCAGGTTGGCGAGGGAGGCGGAAATGCCCACCGCCAACACATCCTTCAGGATGCCGCCGCGCGCGGAGAAATGCTTCGGGCTGATGCTGAGGGCGGTCTTTTTGTTGAAGAAATACAGGATATAGTACGCGGCGGCGATGCCGTTGCCGATGACGGTGGCGATGGCGGCGCCCCGGACGCCCCAGCCGAAGGCCAGGATGAACACCGCGTCCAGGATCATGTTGATAAGGTTGCCGATGAGGGTGCCGGTCATGGCCTTCATGGCCTCGCCCTCGGTGCGGACGATGCTGGAGAAGCAGTTGGAGATCATGGAGAAGATGCCGCAGCCCACGGCGATGCGCAGATAATCCTCCGTAAGGCCTATGCTCTCCTCATCAGCGCCCAGCATGACGGTGACATCCCGCAGGAAGACCCACAGGAAGGCCATCATCACAGCGCCCGCGGCCACACAGGCCCAGAAGCAGAAGGAGCAGGCCTTTTTCGCCCGGGCGGTATCCCCCGCCCCCAGGGCGCGGGAAATGACGGATGTGCCGCCCACCCCGAACAGGGTGCCCAGGGACATGAAGATCATGAACAGGGGCGTGGCGAAGGACACGGCGGTGACCTGCAGATCATTGCCGGTAAGGCCCAGGAAGAAGGTATCCGCCAGGTTGTAGACCATGACCATGATCATGGCGATGAGGGCGGGAATGCTGTTGCTGATGACGATCCCCGGCACCTTTCCGGTGCGGAAGGATTCGATGGCGGAAGGCTTGTTTTCACTGTGCATTTTAACGGATGCTCCTTTTATCTTTCGCCGGCGCCCTCCGGAGGGTCTTTCATCTCCCCCGGGCGCCGCAGCGCGTATTATCTGCCGGAAACCTTTTCGGCGGCGGTCAGCAGGCGGACGCAGTAATCCTCGAACCGCCGCTGCTCATCCTCTGAAAGGCAGGCGAGGACTTTTGACAGCCACTCGTTGTGAATATCCATGAGCCCGGCGATCCTCTCACCGCCCCGCGCCGTGAGGGAGATGCTGTTGCGGCGCCTGTCATCCGCGCAGGCGGCGCGCTCCACACAGCCCTTCTTTTCAAGGGAGAGCAGCGCCTTCGCCACCGTGGTCTTATCGATGCGCAGCGCCGAGGCGATCTCATCCTGAGAGCAGCCGGCATGGGAAAAAACATAGGAGCAGATCATGCATTCGGTATCGCTCAGATCGCTCCGGCGGGTCTTTTCATGGCTGAACTCTCTGCTGCATCTGTAGAGCAGGTTCAGCACGCTGTAATCCATAGCGCCTCCTTCCGGCCCGCGCCGCTGAAAACGCCGGGGCCGTTCCTTTCATCCTTCCGGGCGGAATAGTTGAAAGTTCAACAATTATAGCACACCGGCGGCTCCCGCGCAACAGAAAAAAAGAAGATCCCCGGGGATGGCGGCGTCCTTTTCCTGAAAGCCGCGCGGAGCAATTGAAAAAACGCCTTTTCCTGCGGCGGGATTCATGGTATAATCCGTTGGAAAGACCATGGCGGCAAACCAGAGGTATGCTATGTTTGAGGAATTACTGGCCCTGACAGGCGCGGCGCTGTTCGGACGGCCCTGCACCGTCACAGCGGACCCGGCGGTTAAGGCGGAAGCGAAAAAGCAGGCGGTATCGGCGCTCATTGGCACCGATCTTACTGTGGTGTCGCGGAATATGAAGGTGCTGCACGAGCATCTGAAGCTGCACGAGCTGCTGACAGCCGCCGGCATCCCCTATGTGATCCTGAAGGGCTACGCCTCCTCCGCGTATTATCCGAAGCCCGATCTGCGCACTCTGGGGGACGTGGATTTTCTGGTATATGAGAAGGATGTGGAACGGACGGAGGCCCTGCTGAAGGAAAACGGATATGTCTCCAACGGTCAGAAGGGCGATCACCACGGGATATACCATCACAACGGCATCGAGCTGGAGCTGCACTGGACGCTGAACGGCCTGCCGGAGAATGAGGCCGGCGACGCCATACGGGCCTGTATGGAAAACGCCATTCAGGACGCCGTGCTGACGGATGTGCACCGGGGGCAGATGATGCTGCCCTCCCCCTTCCACCACGGGTTCATCACTCTGCTGCATATCGCGCGGCATATGACCACCGCCGGCATGGGGCTGAGGCACCTGTGCGACTGGGCGGTGTTCGTCAGCAGTATTCCCGATTTTCCCGGCATGTTCCAGAAAGCCTTTGAGGAAACGGGGCTGTGGGAGTTCGCGAAGCAGCTGACCGCCCTGTGCCGCAGATATCTGGGCATGCCCGGGCAGGAATGGTCGGGGGAATACCCGGAGGAGTTCATGCAGACCTTCATGGGCGATATCCTGGATTCCGGCAATTTCGGTATAAAGAGGGACGCGGGCCATGTGAATATACTGCTGGACAATGTGAACAGTTCCGGCAAAGCGGGCAGCAGTTCCCGGGCGGGCGCCGTGATGCGCAATATCGCCGCCAAGGCAAGGGTCATCTGGCCGCCCTGCAAAAAGCACAGGATCCTCCTTCCCGCCGGCTGCGCGTACGTCTGCGGGCAGTATCTGGCAAGGGTGATAACGGGCAGGCGGAAGATGCCCGGCAAAAAGGCCTTCGCCGAAGCGGGCAGGCGCAAAAACCTGTGCGCGCAGTTCAGGCTGTTTGAAAAAGAATAAAAAAGCACCCGCGGGGATCCCGTACAGAGATCGCCGCGGGCTTTTTTTCATTTGTTTCACGGACCGGCGCGCGAGTCACCTGTCCGCCGCATCGCGGATGAGCATCCGCAGCCCGGCATCAGCCGAAATGCAGGCAGTCCACGCAGCGGAACTGCGCGCTGCATTCATTCGGGCAGGAACTGTCCTCAGGGAAGCCGTCCGGCATGCCGTTATTCGATTCACACACAGGCGCCGGAGGACCGTCCGGCACCGCGGTGACCGGTGCGCACACAGGCGCCGGAGGGCCGTCCGGTATCGCGGTATTCGACAGGCACTCGGATGTGGAGATCACATCACCGTCCGCCAGCAGGATCAGTTCCAGCTCGGGTTTTTCCATTCTCTTCACGGTCACATACTCCTTTCATTCATGATCAATGATCTCAAAGCGCGCACACATATGACGCGCCGTATCATCCTTCCGCGGATATATGCCGCCCCTTCGCGCGGAGCTGCGGGAAGGCGGAAGCGGCAGGCGGAACGCGGGGATCCCGGAGAGAGCAGAAACCGGTTTTTATCAGCCGAAATGCAGGCAGTCCACACAGCGGAACTGCGCGCCGCATTCATTCGGGCAGGAATTGGGTTCGGGCGGGCCGTCCGGCAAAGCGTCATTCGGGGAACAGGAAGGCTCGGGGAAACCATCCGAGGCACCGTTGTTAACAGTGCAGCCGCTTTCGGGATGGTTGTCCGGGATCCCTGTATCATACAGACAGTCAAATGCCAGGCAGCCGGATGCCGATATCACATCCTCCGCGCCGGGCAGGATCATTATCATCTCAGGATCTTCCATTTTAGGCATGAAACAATACGCCTCTCTTTCCGGATATGCCATTTTTTACGGCGGATATAAACAGCTGCTCCGCCATGGCCTCAGTTTGAGTATTTTACCAAAAAAAGGCGAATCCCGTCAATGTTCATATTGTATTTTTATTGTTCACACAAGAGGTGAAAACAGGCTGACCGGGCAGACCGTCTGTGCCGCAGGGTGTTTCACTGTCTGTCCAGAAGGATCACGGCTTACGCGGGCGCGCAAAATGAGCGTTTGAGCGGGAACCGAGGGACAGTCCGGGCGTTAACTGTTTCATTTCATTATTAAATATTACAATGTCTGAACAGACTTATACATCACGGTAACGGCTGTTTTCCGTCTGCGGGCCGGTCTGTCCCGGGAAATGAAAAGGCTGCCGCGGATAAATTCGCGGCAGTCCTGTTTGCTTTTTGCAGGAAACGAAAGCGATCAGCGAATGATCTGTCCGGGCGCGGTCAGAAGCAGGAATCATCATGTACGCGGCGCTTTTTCTTTCTCAGGCCCAGCCGGACCAGCAGATTTCCGATGAAATGGCGGATCCGCTTCAGGAAGCGGAGCAGCGGGGTGAAGAACACGTACAGGTTCCAGAGGAACTCCCCCCTGCGGAGGGTCTTTCCGCTCTTCCCCTTGCGCACCTCCGTCAGGATGCCCATGATCTGATCCTCCCGGACCACCTCGCCCCGGGGGGTGTTGTCACCGATGATGTAATACCTGTGATCCGGAAGGATCTTTGTGATGCGGTGCAGCACATAGCGCCCGTTATCCCGGCGGAACAGCACCGCCTCATTCTTCTGAAAGGGCGGGTCCGCTTTTTCGATGACCATGATATCCACGCCCTGATGCAGCAGGGGGCGCATGGAATTGCCCCTGTTGGTATAGGCGAAGCGGCCGTCCTGCTCAAGCAGCGTTCTGAAATCGGTCATTTGTCTCCTCCGGCTTCCGCGGCGTGAAGCATCCGCCGCGGGCGTATCACAGCCTGCTCAGGGTCTCCCATGCCGTAACAGCGGCTTCCGGATCCATATTGCAGTGCATTTCATAAAATTTCACCTGACGGGTGAGCTTTTCAAACAGGCGTACAGCGGATACCAGCCCCTCGCCCTGGGGCTTGAACACCTGGCCGAAAACGCCGCCGAACGCCTCCGCGGGCGTGACGGCGCGGATGCTGTTCTCCCCGCCCCGCTTCAGGATGATGATGGCCTTCAGGGGCACGGAGGTGTTGGTCTGCTTATGCTCCTTGCCGCACCAGGGCGTGCCGTGGACAACGGCGCCCTCCTCCGTGACGGTCACCAGGGGCTTGTCCCCGTTCACCCAGTAGGCGCCGGCGATATGCTCCATCCACAGGTTGCTGTGGGTGGTCTTTCCGGTGCCGGAGGGGGCGGTGAACAGATAGGCGCTCTGCCCCACCGCGATGGCGGAGCCGTGGATGAGCAGGGTGTCCTCCGCGGACAGGACCGTGCAGATCCTGCGGTAGGCCGCCAGCGTTTCCAGATAGGCGTCGGCATGGCTCCCTTCGGCGGAATCGCGCTCGGCGTCGATATCCTGCTGCGAGATGACGATGGAAAAATCCGCCGGATCATCTGTGAGGTAACCGGTGCACATGGAATAAAGCTGGCCGTGAAGGCAGGTCATGCCGAACACCCTGCCCGCCAGTCTGATCCTGAAGCACCGTCTGTCATTCATAAAAACTGTCTCCCGTTCCGGTAAATGAAAGTGATATTGCTGTATCCGCGCGGCTCACCGGGCGTCTTCCTCCGTTATCGTCCTGTGCCTGATGCGGTAGACCCGGCTGCACATGCGCAGCACGGAGGGGCGGTGGGTGCACACGATAACGGCGCGCTCCCGGTTATCCGCCATGATGCTGTCGATCACCCTGTTCTCGGTATCCTCATCCAGGGCGCTGGTGGCCTCATCCAGCAGCAGGACGGGGGCATCGCGCAGGAGGGCGCGGGCGATGGAGATGCGCTGCAGCTGGCCCTCGGAAAGGCCGCGGCCCGATTCGCCCAGCTCGGCGTTCAGGCCGATGGGCTCCACATAATCCCAGGCGCAGGCGGTCTTCAGGGCGGCGATGATCTGCTCATCCGTCGCGTCCGGCTTGATCAGGCGCATATTTTCCGCGATGGTGCCGCCCATCATGGTGTTTCCCTGGGGCACATAGGCGATGACCTGCCTCAGATCGGCGTTCATGGGCACGGTGTTGCCCTCTTTGTCCCTCAGCAGCACCTGGCCCTCGCCGGGCTCCACCAGCCCCAGCAGCAGGCGGAACAGGGTGGTCTTTCCGGCGCCGGATTCGCCCAGCACGGCCACGATCTCTCCGGGCGAAACGCTGAAGCCGGCGTTCTCATACACGGCGCGGCCATCGGAATAGGCAAAGCTCACATCGTTCATTTCCAGGGACAGGGCCTTGCCGGAAAAAGCGGAGAAGGCAGCCGGATCATGCTCCTCCCGGGGCAGATCGATGATCTCCTTGATGCGGTGGGCCGAAACGGCGGAATTGAGCATTTCGGGCACCTTGGAGATGAGGCTGTCAAAGCTGTCGGTCATTTTTCTGCGCTGGGAAATGAAGAAGGTCATATCTCCGTACAGGATCTGGCCGTTCCACAGGCGCCAGACGCAGTAGGCATAAGTGCCCCATTCCACCAGCTTGCCGGCGATGGAAACGCCGATGCCGGTCTTGATGGAAAACATATTGTAGGCAAGATTGGTCTTCTTGTATTCCTCCTGGCGCCTCTTCAGGCGGGCCAGCAGGCTGTCCCCCACGCCGAAGGCCTTGACCGTATCCATGTTGTAGAAGGCCTCGGTCTCGAAGGACACCATATCGCTCTTGTTCTCCAGCACCATTTTGCGGTACTTCTTCTGCTTTTTCAGGATCAGGCGGGAGAAGGCCACCAGCACAGGGGTGGTGGAGAAGGCGATGAGGGCGATCCAGTGATCCATGCGGATGAGCAGCACCAGCGTGAGCACGAAGCTGTAGAGGGTGATGAGGATATTGGGGATCCACGCCACCGCGTTGGTGGAGATGGTGCTCACATCGCTGTTGAACCGGGCCAGCAGATCGCCCCGCTTGTATTTGTTCAGCTCGGACCATTTCACATCCATGATGCTGGCGAAGATATCCTGCTGGATATCGTTGTTCACATTCACGCTGATCTTGGCGGAAATGCGCCTGTTGACGCTGCTGAGGGCGATGGAGCCCGCGGCGGTGGACACCATGGCGATGATCAGGAAGGGCAGTTTCTCCGTCTGGTGCTCCACAACGATATTGATGACGATGCTGCTCACATAGGCGGCCGCCAGGGAAAATGTGGAGGAAAGCAGCCCCAGAATGGTAAACACAAGCACGGCTCCCCTGTGCCGCCTGGAAAAAGTGAATATCCACTTCCAGTCCTGCAGAAATTCACGGATGGAGCCGTCGACGATCTTGTTTTTGATGATCTTTACAGATTCCATAAATTATGACTGTGCCGCGGGGCGGATCACTCCGCGATAAAGCCCTCGGCGCGCAGCTTGTCCACAACAGAGGCCACCATGGCGGCGATCTCTTCCCGGGTGTTCTCATCATATTTCGCGGAAAGGGCGTCCACGATCTGCTCCACGGATTTGTCCTCCTGCAGCAGTTCGATGATCTCGCGGGAGCTGCCGTTCATGCGCAGCACGCCGTGATAGTTTTCAGCGCCCTCGCCCACGGGAACGGCGGTAAAGGAATCGCCCATATCCAGGATCTCAAGTTCATACTTCAGTTTCATTTCCGTTTTCTCACTTTCAGCAGTTTTCGTCGCTTACGGGAACTTCGTCCTCTTCATCCTCTTGCTCTGCGGCTTCCGCGGCGGCGTTCATCTCATCCGCTTTTTTCTGTTCCGCCTCGGCCTTGCGCTTCTGCCAGGCGCTGTATGCGTTGCGCATCGCCGCCCGGGCCTCGCCCGTCTTGTCATCCACATCGTACTTCGTGCAGTTCCGCTCGGGCGCGCAGTTCTTCAGCTTCACGCAGATGGGATAGAACACGCACTCCCTGCACTGCTCAAAGTACCTTGTGGTCTTCCATTCCTTTTGCATCGCGGGATCGGTGATGCCGTTATCCAGATCGCCCACCATCATCTCAAAGGTGTAGTGCTCGCACTTGGCAAACCTGCCCTGCGGGTTGATCACCAGGGAACGGTCGTTATCCGCCATGCAGTGGACGGGACGCAGACTGGGCAGTCCGTCCTTTCCCATCCTGCCGGAAACACCGTGTCCGCCGAAGCCCAGTTCGCCGATCAGATTCTTCAGCTCGGCGCGGCGGATATACAGCTGCTCCAGCTGCCCGCCCTCGGCATGGAAGGGCACGAAGCCCATATCCTCGAACAGGACGGCGACATAGGGCCTGATCAGTTTCTTATCCGGGAAGGTCTGCGCCAGTTCCTTCAGCAGCAGAGCCAGTTCATCATAATTATGGAGGCCCAGGTTCAGGCGGATGCTGACGCGGATGCCCGCCGCCGCCAGATGCCCGATATTGCTGATGACCCGCTTGTACGGGTTCTCCTCGGGGTTCACATAGGCTTTGGTCTGATTATATATCTCCTCCCGGCCGTCCAGCGTGATCTGGGCGTTGGTGAGATTCCATTTTTCCTTCGCGATCTTCACCGTATCCTCGGTGAAGTAATAGCCGTTGCTGATGATGGACGAGGCGTATGCGATGCCCCGCTCCGTCAGGCCGTCCACGATCTGATTCATCCGTTCGATGCCCAGAAGGGGCTCGCCGCCGAACCAGCCGATCGAGATCTTCTTTTTTTCGCCGCAGTGGGCCGCGATGAACTCCACCGCCTTGTCCGCGGTCTCCTTCGACATGGCGATATGCGGATAATCGCACTCATAGCAGTAGAAGCAGCGGGCATTGCAGGCGGAGGTGGGCAGGATGGTATAGCCGGTGATATTCCTGCTGTTCTCAGTCAGCCTGCACGCCCGGCGAAGCCCGTCCACGATGGAAGCGTCCTTCAGGGACTCTTCAATGATGAACCGCTTTTCGATGAGCCTGTCCATCCAGGCGTCATAGGCGCAGGGCAGCCCGTTCAGCTGCTCCGCCTCCTGCGGGTTCAGCAGAAGAAGCTCGCCTGTGACGGCATTCTCCAGCAGGACGCCGTCCTCACATTCCATTTTCAGCACATAGGAGAACAGCCTGTAGACCGTCTCCTTCGGCTTGCCGGGAGACCACAGATCCATGATCTTTTTGCTTGCTCTCGAGATGACTTCCATATATCTCCCCCGTTTTCCGCGCGGGCCGCGTCCTGCATACAACCGGACGGCCGCGAAGCTTTGATTCCGGACCGGCGCCGGGAGCCTTTCCCCCGCGCTGCCATACTTTCACAGATAAAGATTGTACACTGTTTCCCGCCTTTCGTCAAGGCGATGCGGGGCGGCGGGCCGCGTGTTTTCAGTCAAAAAAACAAAGGACGGACACCGCGGGCAAAAGAAAACGCGGGGCTGCAGAAAAGCAGCTCCGCGGAACGGACAGAGATACGGTAAACCGGCCTCAGGACTTGATGTATTCCAGTTCGCACCAATAACGGTCGCACAGATCGCCATCAGGATTGCAGTCATGAGAATACATGCCGCACAGCTCGCCGTCCTTGCATTCGGAAGTGGCGATCACGTCTTCGATATCCAGCTTTACGGCTTCCAGTTCAGGCAGTTCCATCTTTTTCATATAAACAGTCCCCTTTCCATGCTGCCGTCACACCGGCAGACCATGCTGACGCGTTTCCTCGGAATATAGTACATCATATCCGCCGCCTTGTCAACACAATCCGGGCGGATGCAGGCAAAAGCAAAAAAATCATCCGGTCCTCATCGCCGGAACGGGCCGGCGCGGGAAGCAGCGTTCCGCTTTCCTCAGCGCAGATCCTTTTCACACAGCATAAAACTGTGACCGTACATTTCAGCATATCCAACGGTCCTGAAACCGCTGCTGAGGAAAGCTCTCACCGCCGGAATGCCTTCGCGGTCAACGATGACGCGGGCGGCGGCATTGCCGCGGCGCTTCAGTTCCTTCAGGGCGCCCTCCACCAGCGGCCGGGAAAGGCCCTCCCCGTGATATTCACACCGGACGGCCAGCAGGGAGATCACCGCGGTCCGTCCCCGGATCCTCCAGCCGGAATATGTCTCCTCCAGGCTGCGGGGCGCGATGGAAACAGCGCCCAGGATGCCGTCCGGGATCTCACAGGGAAAAAGCGTCCTCTCCTCCTCCGGGGAAGGCTCCCCGGGCACAAGGACGAACAGATCCCCCGCCGCCAGATCAGCCCGCACAATATCCTCCGGCGGACAGTCGCTGTTCCAGGTGCTGAAGCGCGCGCGATGAACGCTCCAGTACAGCCTGAGCACCGCCTCCGCCTCGGAGGGAAGGGCGGGCCGGAAAACCGTTTTCATATCCATATCCGCATGCATCCCCCCCTTCCGCGGTCCGCGGATCCTTCCGCTGCCGCGTATTTCCGTCATGTCAGCCCATCTCCGGCGGCTCCACCTGACTGCCGGTGAAAACATTCCTCAGCCGCCAGCCGGCCCGCTCATCATCTATATCGGAATAGCTGAAGGTGACGCCGAACTCATCGGAGATATCATAGGCGCGGGCGCCGAAGGAAAAGGCGTAATGGCTGCAGGGGCGGTCGCAGAGCCGCACCGCGGCGGGCCTGCGGCCGGAGGATGTGATCTCCTCCTGCCCGAAATACGCCCGGGACAGGATCATGCCGATGGTCTTTCCGGGCGCCGCGCTCTCCTCCTTCAGGGTCTTTTTCTTCAGGATGTGCCGGTCGGTCCAGGCGCCGTCCTTCCATTCCCCGGTGACGCCCTCAGGGGTGATCTTCGTGACTTTTGTATTCAGGCATACATGGATCCCGAGCCGCTTGATCTCCAGGTTGATGGAGGAGCCCTGGAGCAGGTT
>PITV01000055.1 GCA_017577285.1 Clostridiales bacterium | reverse complement strand
GATTTCCGGTGGTGATGGCGAAGGGGTTCCACCTGTTCCCATGCCGAACACAGAAGTTAAGCCCTTCAGCGCCGAAAGTACTTGGCTGGAAACGGCCCGGGAGGATAGGTCGCCGCCGGATTCCAAAAGAAGACACTCCATGTGAGTGTCTTTTTTCGTTCGCTCGCGGATGGATTTGCCGGACAGATTTCGAATATGGGGAATGCACAGAGAGCCTGCCGGAAAAGACCGGCAGGCTCTCTGTTACTGAAATACGATGCAGATCAAAGAACGGATCCGATCATTGATTTATGGACCCTGATATCTTTGCTTGTCTGTTTCAAAAAGAAGAAGATGGAAGTTATCTCTCAACTATCCGTTCCGTCTCATCCATCAATGATTACCGTTTCATCGGGTATGCTCCGGATGAGCATGGCTGCTGTGTTCGACAGCTTTATATTCCTGATCAGCGGAAAAGTAACTTTTCCCGTATAACTGCTTACTTCACAGTGAACATCCAGCTTCGTGTCCAGCAGTTCCAGATTTCCCGGCAGATTATTGGCAAAAATAATGCTTCCGGCACTGACGCCAATTACAAAACCGCCGTTCCGGATATAATTCAGCAGGGTATCCCGGAATCCTGTGTCGTTGATTCTTTCCAGCAGATAAGAAGTACTTCCGCCGGTCAGATAGACCACATCGTATGTTTCCAGTTCGTCTTTCGGCATATCCTGATGCAGATCAAATACCCGGACATTTTCTTTCGGAATGCCACATTTCAGCAGATCGTTCATACACATCGGTAATACTTCGATCGCGTCTGCGTCAATTGCGGCAGTCGGAATAAAAAGAGCTTTTGTTTCTGCAGGGGCTTTTCCGAGCATTCTCAGGAAATGCTCCTTGATTTGTTCTGTTTCAATCCCGCATGATGTAAGCATAACACGCATCGTTTCCATTTCCGCTCAAGTCCTCCTGGTTAAGAAAATTTAAATTTCTTATTCCGCAATATTATAGTAAGACTGTGCAGTAACTTATGCTATATCACTTCTTCAGCAGCGTAAAGTGATTTCTGCCGTCCGTGCCGGGTATCGTCTTGCAGACCACACCGCCTTTCAGTTCATCCAGCTTTGATGTGATGATGAGCAGCATCATGACAGGAAGCCCGGGATCGTTTGCCGCGCTGTCTGCGGTCAGTTCGAACAGACAATAGCGCTCCGCCTCTTCCGGAATGACCGGCATGTCCCGGATCCACTCCGAAATGTGCGTCCAACCGTCCCGACGGAAAACGACTTCTGCGTCCTTTGGTATATCGTTTTCCTCTTCAGAACCGTCGCGGTTGATGAGCAGTCTGTCTGCTGAATTTGCTGCGCCTTCCTGCATGACCTGTACCACATTTGACGCGCCGCTGATCTGCCGGTCATCTGTTGTAAGCGTTACGGTGTCAAGTACATCCCTGTTTCCGGCAAGCCAGTCTGCCAGCATGGCATGCGCTTTTGCGACAAGTTCTGTCTCTTTGTTCATGTCCAGCCCGAATTCTTTCCAGAGCCCGGGCTTTTTGAGATGATCATCCACATAGCTGATCATCATACTGACCATGTTCTGCATTTCCATTCTGTCTTTGAGATATGATCTTTGTATTTCCCGGATCTGCGCCAGTTTCTGCGCCTGCTTTTCGATCTTCCTGTCAAATGCCGCCAGAATGTGATCATCATCCTCTTTGAGAAGGATCCTGATCTCTTCTATGGTGAAACCGGCCTGCTGCAGATCCTTGATCTTTACGAACAGCATCGCCTGATCCTCTTCATAGTACCGGTAGCCGGTCCACCCGTCCACCTTCGCCGGTGTCAGCAGACCGATGCGGTCATAGTAGCGAAGCGTTTGTGTGTTGCAGCCGCAAAGCGTTGCAAATCCCTGGATCGTGATCATAGCTCATCCTCCCCGGCTTCACCTTATCATTGCAGTAAGGTGCAAGGTCAAGCACTTTTTGAAAATTTTTCAGAAAGAAAACAGATCAAAAAAGCAATTGCGGAAAAAGTCACAACCCTTTGTTCTTTACGACAAAATCGATCAGTTCGGATGCGGAATTTCTGTAAAAGGGGAAAACTCTGTCGATGTATATGTAATAGATCAGCATGGACCAGTATACCTCATACCCGCCATAGTCGAATTCGTCCTCTGTGGGAAAGTAAAGCAGACAGCCGTTGGTGTATCCGTTCAGATAGAAGTATTCATCCTGCAGCTGTTTCCGCGTTTCCAGCGCGAACCCCGCCATGAACTCATAAGGGCCGCCGCAGATGCACCAGCCGCCAATGGAGAAATACTGCATTTCCACGTCCTCGGTCTGTTCGGTGATGCCGGCGTCAAGCAGTTCCTTCACCTTTCCGATCCAGCCGGGGTTTTCGATGCCGCAGAGGTCTTTTGCTTCCCGTTCAACTCTTTCTGCTTCCTCTATGGAGGGAACAGGGGCCGTCAGCTCTATGTGCCGGGAATACATCCGCACGGCGGGAGCCGGGTGCATGGAGATGCTGTTTATCACGCCGGAAACGCCGTCCGCGATGGCATCCGCCATATCCTGCAGGGCGGTATCGCTCCGGACGCATCCGTCCATCCGCGCGTCCACAGGCGTCTCCTTCGAGCAGAAGTACCGGGGCGCGATATTTCCCGCAGCACCCTGGATCATCATAACAGGGCAGTTGTAAAGGCTGCTGATCGTCTTCCGTACAGCGCCGAAATAATCGGGGGAGACCATGCAGTTATCCCGCTTCAGCACATTGCCGTGAGCGGTCACACGAAGGATCAGGAGCTTCAGCTCATCAGTATCTGCATCACAGATTTTCAGGATGCCGACTCTGTCATCAGTGACTTTGGAAACGGGCCTGCGGTTGATGCCGATATGAGCGGACGCGTTTGCCCATCCGGCAGACACCGGGGCCATGCTGTTCGCGGCGGCTGATACCGCCGCTTCGACTTTTTCACACAGATACTGCCAGTAGCCGCGCTCGATGTCCGCGTCCGGCGCGGAATGAGTGTGCGAGAAACAGAGCATGACATGGTCTGCCGTTGTGCCGAGCAGCCTGCTCACTTTGTTTCTCAATGCATCCGACAGTTCTTTTGTAAAGCCGATGCTGTCGATGGTGATGAGACAGTATTTTTCTTTTTCTTCCCATACCGCGGCCTGGGCGGTCAGCGGCTGCAGAACGCCCTTTGACAGATCGTCCGGGCGGTAGAAGCCCACCAGCCGCGAAGGCTTTTTCGGGGTGATATCCGTTTCAGAAAAACCCAGTGACAGCATATCATTCTCCTGTATCATTTACCGTCCTGCGCCATTCACAAACCGGTCGATCCATACCTTGCGGCGCTTCCCGCTTTCCGATATCTCCCGGCCGGTGAGATCCCATACCAGCAGGCCTTCTTTATTCCGCGGAAGTTCCCTGAGGATGCGGCCGTCGCCGCTTACAAATGCCGTGGGCGCGGCCTGAACAGGCGCGGTGGCATTGACCGACAGGACGGGGAAGACATTCTCCGCTGCGCGGGAGCGCAAATGGGACCTGATGACCTCGCAATACTCCGGATCGTCATGGGACAGGGTATCGTAGAACAGCACGATGCACAGATCGGCATCCTTCCGGTATGCTTCCCGGAACAGCTCGGGGAAACGCACCTCAAAGCAGATGCGGACGGCGATCGTGAACCCGCCGAGGGTGAAGATGCCGTCTTTTGTGCCTTCGGTGAAGTTCTGACTGTCCCAGCCGCCGAGGGCGCGCTTATCATACCATTGCGCTGTTTTTCCCGGGGCGATGAACCAGGCGCGGTCATAGCGGGCATCGCCGTCCCGGGCGATGGAGCCGATGACAAATGACATCCCGCTTTCAGCCGCTCTGCGCTGCAGGAGATCCCGGATGGCTTCCGCTCCGGTGAAGTCCACATCCGGACCGGGAATGGAAACGGGAGGATAGCCGGTAACGGCACACTCGGGGAAAATGAGCAGCTGTACGCCGCTTTTTGCCGCCGCGCTGACGGCACTGTTGATGTATCTGTAATTCTGCTCCATGCTGCCTGATACGGGAAACTGGCATGCCCCGACACGCAGGGAACGGTCTGCTGGTTCCATGATCTGCTCCTTTTTTTGAGTGGATATATCCGGCGCGGCCGGTGTGGCTTTGACGGTTTTTAAGCAGGGACCGGATCTTTTTGTTCTTTCCGGATCATGCTTCATCCATTCCGTCCCTGTCCGGCAGATGACACCGTCTGCTGTCTGCATTATATCTTAAATCAGAGCATCATGCAAATATCGCGGAGCGGCAGGTGATTGAAAAAGAGGGCGCCGGATGGTACAATAGGAAACGAAAACAGGATGTGCCGGGACCGGCGGGAGGAAATATGAAACTGGACAGACTGACAGAAAGGATATGGGTGTATCCCTTTGAAGAGGAAAGGGACAGACCGAACCTTTCCTATATCCGGGGCGACAGATTCAGTATCGCGGTGGACGCGGGGCATTCTGACGCTCATGTGTTTGATTTTTACAGGGCACTGGAGCGGGAAGGACTGCCGTTCCCCTCACTGACGGTGATCACTCACTGGCACTGGGATCACACGATGGGGATGCACGCGGTGCGCGGCCTGACGCTGGCGGGAAGCCGCACGAACGAGCATCTGCTGGAGCTGCAGCGGTCGGTCGCAGCCGGAGGCGGAAGGGAAGCGCATCTGGCGCTGCACGAAAGCATACAGAAGGAATACGCGGACGGGAAGCCGCTGATCGTGACGCCAGCGGATATGGTGTTTCCGGACGAGATGAAACTGGACGCCGGGAACTGCCCCGTGCGCCTGTTCCACACGCTGGCGCCGCATACGGATGACTCTGTGCTGATCTGCGCGGAGAGCGAAAAAGTGTTGTTTCTGGGGGATGCGCCCTGCGGCGCGTTTCCGACCTGGGAGAAGAAGGAGAACCTGTGCCGTAAACTGGCGGAGACTATTGCTTCCACGGATGCGCAGATCTGCCTGGAAAGCCACTGGACGCCCCTCTCCAGACAGCAGACCATTCAGGATCTGCTGTATCCGGACGCTTGATCTGCCGGAAAAGGGACAGGCTGTGATTCATGAAGCGCGGTCAGCAGACCGCGAAAGGAGATACAGGAAATGATCAGACAGGCGGCTTTTGAGGGAATGAACGGGAATGAGCAGAAGATGCTCAAGGGAGCGCTGCATTGCCATACCACCCGCTCGGACGGGAAAAGCACCCCGGAGGAGGTCATCGCGCAGCACGCGGCGGCAGGATATGATTTTCTGGCGATCACCGATCACCGCAACTATAACTATTCCGATTTCGGGGATCACTCCATTACGATCATTCCCGGAATGGAGCAGGACAGGAACTTCATTTCGGAGCGGGAGGGGGACTGGTGCTCCCACTGCTTCCACTCCGTGTGTCTGGGCCCCGCGGATCAGGAACGGAACGGATACCGCCAGGATGAGCGGCCGGAAGGCGGCTATGTGAAGAACCAGGCGGAATTCCAGCAGGTGCTGGATGAAGTGCACCGCAGGGGAAACATCACCTTCCTGTGCCATCCGCGGTGGAGCTGCCTGTTCCCCCGGGATTTTGACCGGCTGGAGGGGATCTGGGCGATGGAACTGTGGAACACCGGCTGCGTGATGGATGACGATATCGACCGGGATAACGGGGATTACTGGGACGAGATGCTGATGCAGGGGAAGCGCTGGGCAGGCGTGGCCGTGGATGACGGACACTGCCCGGATCAGAACTGCAAAGGCTGGGTGCGGGTGAACAGCGGGAATGACACGGACGCGATCCTGAGCGCCCTTCAGCGCGGCGCCTTCTACTCTTCCTGCGGGCCGGAGATATATGATTTTTATGTGGATGATGACAGATGCGCGCATATCGCCTGCTCTCCCTGCGTCCACGCGCAGTTCTATACCGGCATCCAGCACTGCATCATGGTGAGGCCGGAAGCGGGGGATACGCTGGAAAGCGCCCGGAACCATGTGAACAGCCACGCGGGATATGTGAGGTGCGTTGTGACAGACCGGGAAGGGCGGAAGGCATGGACCAATCCGGTTTTCCTGTGACGGGTAACGCCGTGAACAGGCCGCGATCAGGCGGGAGGCGGGAACGCTTCCCGCTTTTTGTGTGAGAAGAAAGGGGAAAAAGGCGGAAAACGGCTGCGAACAAGCCCGGGAGCGGCAGAGAACGGGAGAATTTTGTCTTGAATATTGGCCTTTTTGCGGATATAATATAAAAGGGGAAGCCCGTGACAAAAGAAAGGATGCGCGAAAGTGAAAAGCGGTTTTCACATCCCGCGCGCAGAAAGAAAAAATGATTATTGAGTTGCAGCAATATTCCCAGCAGCTGGATGCCCTGCGTGCCACACTGAGCGAAGTGGGCGACGGCCTCCATATCGACCATATGGAAGAGGAACTGCAGGAACTGCGTGAAGAAATGAACGCGGACGGTTTCTGGGACAATGTGGAGCGCTCCACCCATGTCAACCGCCGCATCTCCTCCATGGAGGGCAAGATCAAGCACTACAACGGGCTGGTGGCGTCCTGCGATGACATCGAGACCATGATGGAGCTGGCGGAAGAGGAGAATGACACCTCCATGGTGGAGGAGATCGCCGTGGAACTGGAAAAACTGCAGAAGGCCACAGACGCCCTCGCGCTGGAGACCCTGATGCGCGGAAAGTATGATGACAATGACGCCGTGCTTTCCCTGCACGCGGGTGCCGGCGGCACCGAGGCGCAGGACTGGACCAGCATGCTCTACCGCATGTATACCCGCTACTGCGAGCGCATGGGCTTCGAAGTGAAGCTGCTGGACCTGCTGGACGGCGATGAGGCCGGCATCAAGTCCGTCACCTTCGAGGTGAGCGGGGATCACGCCTACGGTTATCTCAGGGGCGAAAAGGGCGTGCACCGTCTGGTGCGCATCTCTCCCTTTGACGCTAACGCCCGCCGCCATACATCCTTCGCGTCCCTTGATGTGGCGCCTATGCTGGAGGATGATGACAGCGAGATCGAGATCGACATGAAGTATGTGCGCGTGGACACCTATCATTCCTCCGGTGCCGGCGGACAGAACGTCAACAAGACCTCCTCCGCTGTGCGCATGACCTATGTGAAGGATGATGTGACCATCGTCGTATCCTGCCAGACCGAGCGTGATCAGGTGCAGAACCGCGCTACCTGTATCAAGATGCTGAAGGCCAAGCTGCTGGAGCTGCGTGAGCGCAGCAAGGAACAGGAAATGGCGGATATCAAGGGCGAGATGAAGAAGATCGAATGGGGCAGCCAGATCCGCTCCTATGTGTTCCAGCCCTACACTATGGTGAAGGATCACCGCACCGGATTTGAGAGCGGCAACATCGATGATGTGATGGACGGAAACCTGGAGGGATTCACCACCAGTTACCTCAAAATGCAGTAATAAAACCGGTGCCCATTTCACGAAAATGCTTTACAATTTCACGGCCTCGTGATAAAATAACACGAAAAGAAAAGCGGAGCTTTTCAGAATAGAGAAAAGAGGAACTAACCATGGACAAGAAGAAGGTCACTATTATTGCCATCGTGCTGGGCGTGCTGTTTGTAGCGGCTCTCGTCGCCTTTATCGTACGCGACAACAAGGTAGCTGATGCGAACGCGCAGGTCAAAGAACTGATGGCTGCTGATGCTGAATATGTAAACACCGCCGAAACCTATGCATATTACGGCTACAATATCCCCTATGACTATTATCTGCAGGATGAAATCTCCAATTACGGCGCCTATACGACCGTCCTCAATGACAACATCGTGCTGCTGGACGGCGCCAGCTGGAACGTGACTGCCGGTGAAGAGCAGAAGGGCACCCTGAATGTTTCCCTCACCATGCCCGGTGATTCTTACGTGACCAAGGCTGTGTGGACCGTTGACGGCGCGGAAACCGAATATACCTACGTCATGGATGGCGCTGATATCACCTTCACGCCGGTCGCCGCTCCCGCTGAGGCTGCTGAGCCTGTTGCGGTTCCCGTTGATGAGCCCGCCGCCACCGCTGACGCTTCCGTTGAAGCTGTTGAGGAACCCGCCGCCACCGCCGATGCCGCTGTTGAACCTGCTGACGCGCAGGCTGCCGCCGGTGATCTGGTATACTGCTACGCCATCAATGATGACGGCAGCGTGACGCTGACTTCCGAAGACGGCACTGAGGTGCTCACCCTGACCAAGGCTGCCCGGTAAGGCATGAACTTAGATTCGAATGAAAGGACTTATGTGTCATGAGTAAGAAAGCTATTATCACCATCGCCGCTATCCTGGGCGCCCTGTTCATCCTTTTTGCCATTATGTTCGTCGTTCGCGGCTGCGATATCAAGGATGCCAAGAGCAATGCCGAAATGATCGAGAACATGGTCACCGAGCGTGACGAAGCCAAGGCTGTCTATGATCAGGCTTATGCGAACTTCATCGTTTATGCCGCTGCCGATGCTCCGACCGCTGATGCCGAAGCCGCTCCTGTTGCCGGTTCTCTGGAAGATATCACCGCTTCTGTTGATGCCGCTGCTGCCGGTGCCACCGTTGACGCCCAGTAAGGAGAGGACAGCGCATTCTGAGATACGCTGAGTATAGAAACAGAAAAATCCGCTGAAAATGAAAGTCCCGGCCTGAGTATTCAGACCGGGGCTTTTTCGTGCTTTCTGTATGTGTTTCCGCGGCAGGCGGAATGATGAAACGGGGAGCCTTTCGCGTAAGCAATCTGTGAGAAAGAAACCTTATTCCGCGGCGGCGGGGACTTCGGGAGACGGGATATAGCGGAAGGTGGCGAGGATGGCTTCGGCGGTTTCTGTATCCGCGTTGGTCGTGAACGTATAGATCGTATCGGTCAGGTAAAGGTACTGCCAGCAGTCACGCCCCTGACGGAGGATATGGCAGCGGATGAACTCGTTTTCCCCGATGGTGACAATAACGCTTTCAACGATCTTCATGCCGGCGGAAAAGGCGCTTTTGAAAACATCCATCTCCGTTTCGAGGAAGGTCGCCGCGTCCTTTTCATTCGGGATGTTCAGATCATGAATGATCAGGGAACAGGTTTCCCAGGAGAACTGCATGGCATCGCCGTTTGGCACCGCGGTGCATCCCTCCGGAAGATCTATGGTGTAGCGCTCACCGGCGTAGGTATCGGCCAGCGCGGTGCCTCCTAAGAGCATGACGATCATCAGCAGGGAGATCATTTTTCTTTTCATATTTCTGCTCTCCTTTCATCTGTACAGGCCTATTTTATCACGGATGGAAGGGAAAAGGCAACACGCGGCGGGCAAATTTACATTTAACGGGATGTGTGATATACTGCGTCCGGGTATGTTTATGCATGTATATCAGCGATCACGGGGTGAAATGAAAGCCATGGATGAAAACCGCCGCAGCATAGAAAGCATTACGCGTTTTATATTTATCGATGATGAGCCCTGCAGGAGCGATATCATTTTTCTGCCGGGCGCTATATTCGCGGGCCACGCGGAGCGCGCGGCGGAGCTGTACGCGGCGGGGATGGCGCCGCTTATCCTGCCCTCCGGCAGATACGGCATCAAGGCGGGAAAGACGAAGCCGGTGCCGGAAAGGGACGCGCGGTACAGCGGCGAATACCGCACGGAATGGGAATTCATGCGCCGGGTGCTGATGGATAACGGCGTGCCGGAAGCGGCGATCCTGCGGGAGGAGGAGGCGACTTATACCTGGGAGAATGCCCTTCTTTCCCGGAAGGTGACGGACAGTCTCGGCCTGAAGATCCGCAGGGCCATCCTCTGCTGCAAGCCATACCATGCCGCCCGCTCTCTTGTTTACTATCAGGCGGCTTTCCCGGAGACGGAGTTCCGCGTGTGCCCCGCCCGGAACGCGCCTGTGACGAAAGAGAACTGGTACCTGACTGTGAACGGCAGAAACAAGGTGCTGAGCGAGGTGGAAAAGATGGGCGGACAGGTGAGGAAGCAGCTGGAAATGCTGATGCCGCCCTGCGAACTTTGAGATATATCACCGCTGACCGACCGGGATGCCGCTCAGCGGAGAATATAATGAAACACCGCCGGAAGATACCGGCGGTGTTTTTCTGTCGGATGTGTTATTCCTGATCGGGAACGAGGGTGGCAAAGTAAAGGATATCTCCCACTTCACGCACCTTGGTGGTGGACTGGGAATTGAGCTTTATGCCGCCAAGCACCACGGCGGTGCTGTTGCCGCCATCCAGATTATAGGCGTTCGTGCAGCCCAGATCCAGCATGAACTGAGCCATTTCCGGGATCGTCATGCCGCCGGACGCCGCGTAGAGCGGACCTTCCACAGATACGATCACATAGGTGAGGGGCCCCAGCTGACCGATCGCCAGCCGCTGCTCCTTTTTATATTTCATGATATCCAGATCGATGCGGTCAAAGTTGGTTTCCATCACGCCGTCCCGGACCAGCGCGGGGCCGAAACAGAAGGCGTGCAGGATGGTGCCGTCATAGGCGTCAAAGGCCTTCTGTGTCGTGGGAGCCAGGATGTGGAAATCTCCGTTCATATCCACGATCAGGGTGTCCCGGTCTCTGTCGGGACGCATGCGGATCTGCATGCCGTTGCGGTATACGATGCCGCTGCTGTGATAGGCGAAGAAATCGCTGTTGATGGCCAGGATGGCGTTGTTCCATTCCGCCATATCCGCCACGGAGGAGACCTCCTTGCTGGTGGGGTAGGAGCCGGCCCAGGCGGTGCGGAACTGGCTGACATCGGAAAGGCGGATCGTGATCACGAGAATATTCGCGTTGGCCGGTGTCATCTGCTCAATGGTGATATCGATGGAATCATCTTTATATCCCATCATATTGTCATCGTATCCCCAGAAATCCGGGGCATAGGGCGCTTCCGGCACATCAAAGGAGAGCGGTTCCCAGGCGCGGGGCGCGTTTCCGCTTTCCTCGCCGGCCGCCGTCACACACAGGAACAGACATATGAGAATGATGAGATATCCTTTGATCTTCATGCGTTTCTCCGCGAAATCACTCAATGCGCGGGCTGTGAAACTGCCTCGCGTCCTAATCATATCACGGGGCGGCTTCCGATTCAAGGAAAAGTGCGGGGGCGGATTGTAAAAAACGGGCTCTGTTCAAAAAAGCTCCGCCCGGATCATCGGGATCCCGGCGGAGCTTTTTGCGGTCGTATTTCGTTTTGTCTTTCTTCACCCGGCTGACGGGGCTGAAGGCCCACATCACGCGTTTCTGCCTGTCCAGTTCGCTCCTTTTCTTTTTGCTGAGTTTTTCTTTGGGGATAAACGGCTGTTTTTTCATGATATTTCTCCTTTTGCGCGGATCCTTATGTGCCGGAATACTTCTGCAGCATCAGCCTTTCGCAGTTCCCGCGCAGCACGGCATGAGCGGCATCCGGACTGAACTGTTCTGTCAGCACCCTTTCCAGCACCGGAAGGCTGTCATAACTGTGCTCTCCCGTGACCGGGGCATCCGTTCCGAACAGGATCTTTTCCGCCCCGCAGCGGCTGATCGCGGTGAGCACATCCTCCGGCGGCACAAAGGTGGTGTCACCGTACAGATTCTCATGAGCGGCGATCAGATCGATGGAATGCCGGTGATCCGAACGGAGCTCCATGTGCACCGCGATAAAGGCGGTGCCGGGATTCTCCTCCGCCATGACTGCCAGCCTGCCGATATCCGCGTATCCGTCATGCTCGGTGTGTGAAACGAAGGGAAGACAGTACCTGCGGCAAAGGTCCAGATAGGGCAGATAGCGTTCATCTCCCAATGGGATCCCGGCAGTCCGCGGATGGACCTTGACGCAGGCAAACAGATCACGGTCTGTTTCCAGCAGCGCTTCAGCCGCCTGCAGATCATCCGCGCGGGGATTTACCCACAGCATCAGCCGGAGCCGGTCGGAAAAGGGCCTGATCTTTCTGACCGCCGCGGGCAGGGCTTTCGCACCGGCGTCATTCGCGGCCGGATCTCCGGTGACGGCCAGGGCGACGCCCGCTCTGTCCATCAGGGAAAGCAGGGATCCCGCATCGCAGTTCCACTGTGCCCAGGCACCGGTATGGGTGTGTGAATCGATCACTTCGCGCATAGCTGCTCCATTTCCTGCCCGAGCTGCAGGAATACTTTGGCTACCAGATAGCCGTCCGCCGCGGCGTGATTCAACCGGACGGTGACCGGCATCATCTGCCGTCCGTTTTCTTCCTGATACCTTCCCCAGTTGATGATGGGGTTGAAATACAGGTGACCATCGGGCAGCTCCACATGCAGGGCGTCATAGGAGATCCAGGGAATGCAGGAGGCATCGAACCAGTTGGGATGGCCGGCCTGATCCAGACCGTACTCCCGGGTGCCCTTTGCCCGCTCGATATCCGCCATGGCGTTTCTGTAAAAAGTCTGATAATCGGGATCGTATACTGTATAGGCGATGGTGAAAGTCTCTGTATCATCATGGAAGATATACTGGGTGGGGTTGATCCGGTCATAGGCGATCAGCCTGTTGTTTTTCCAGTCCCAGCTGAGGCGGTAATCCTCCCGGCTGTTCATGGTCTTTGCCAGCACATACAGAAAATTCACATAGAATTTTGTTCCTGTCCGCTTTGAGAAGGTGATGAGTTCCGTCACATCCACCCTGTGCGTGATGGAGGTGGAAGCCCTGCAGTCCTGCGAAAAATGACGGAAAACATCTTTCCGGTAATAGGTATCCATATCGATAACGCGGTAATTCATGCTGTATCTCC